>JAFTEG010000316.1 GCA_017453765.1 Selenomonadaceae bacterium | reverse complement strand
TAACGTGTAGCGCATTGAAAAATCTTGCGCCATTCTTACTATAGCGTCGTAAACCGAAGTGTCGCCGTGCGGGTGATATTTACCTAAAACTTCACCGACGATACGCGCAGATTTTTTGTAAGGCTTAGTGCTTGTCATACCGGCTTCCTGCATCGCGTATAAAATGCGGCGGTGAACCGGTTTCAAGCCGTCGCGTACGTCGGGAATTGCACGTGACACTATGACCGACATTGCATAATCTATGTATGAATATTTCATTTCGTGTTCAAGATTTACGGGTAAAATTTTTCCCGTGAAAAGATCACTCACTGTATCACCTCATTATTTTTTTGCGCTATAATTATATCACATTTCCGCCAAAAGTCTAATTTCGCCATTGTGACTGACATTCGCTATATTTAAAAGCCATTAAAAGACATAAAAAGCCGTCCCGTGCAGGACAGCTTTTGTGATTCGTACTGAATTAAACTACATTCGGACACGCGCGGCGGCAGATTCTATTATATCTGCGGAAATGGGCTATTACCAATTCATTGCGGTAATGGATAACCGTACAACGCCTATTTGCCAGAGTCTTGACGGTGAAATTTTTCCGATAATCGAACTAAGTCAAGGCGAAAATGCTCCGCCAATGCACGTGCGCTGTCGCAGTACTATCGCGGCAAGTGAAGATGACGGCAAGCAGGGCAGAAAGCCCGTCGGTCAACGTGCGGCTAGAGACGAGGACGGCAAGCGCATAAAAATTCCTGCCGATATGACGTACCGAGATTGGAAAGCGGTATATATCGACAAGACGCGGACGCTTGAGGATTGGCGAACTGAAAAAATAAAAAGTTCATTACAATCAATAATGCTAGAAAATCGCATTAGGGGTGAAATTGTATATCCTCCGCCAAAGCTAGATGTAAGTAAATTTAAATTTGACGCCGAACATACTCAAGGTGATAAACATCCGCATAATGTAACTGAAGAAGAGGCTAGACGTTTTGTTTCTAATGCTTATTTTACGATAGTCAAATATAACGGCAACAGTTATAATTACTATGGTCGTGAAGGCGCGGCTTTTGTAAGAATGGATTTGCAGACAATCAGAACGGCATTTAAATCTGATGAATACGATGAAAAGGTAAAAAAATTAATAGGAGTGTTTGAAAATGAATAGCGGTTCCGAAAAGATATTTTGTCCGCTTATTTCTAAAGAAATTGAACGTATAATTTGTGAAGATGTTTCGTGGGCTTCAGAAGGAATGCAACCCGAGCGCTTTGTGCCAAGTGCAATTCTAGAAATAAATGATTGGAAAGAAAAATGTATGGGTTGCCCAAAACACCCAAAATGAGAAGAAAATTTCTCAAAAGTATGGAATTAGATAAAAAGTATATAGCAATGACAGGTTAAATAGAATAGCGAGAGGTGATTGAAATGGTAAAAATCGAACGTACCGGCAAGCATATGTTGACCGTGCAAGAAAACAACGGCGAAAAATTTTACTGCCTTTATGATATCTTGCGGCAGACGGATAGGACGCCTGAAGCGCTGAGTAAAAATCAAACGCCCATAAAGCTTGATTGTAGAATAATTTACGGCTATCGTTTTACAGGCGAGGATTTTCTTACGTCGGTGTTTGTTGACGAAGAGGGTTTGAAACAGCTGTCCTTCGGTCTGTAATATTAAGGAATACTTATGACTTTAATTTTGTCGCCGTCAATATACGTTTGGTGACCGTCCGAATGAACAAACATAATTTTACCTGAACAGAACAAATTCCAGTTATTGAAAGGCGTTTTGTAAATTTTTCCGTCTTTTTGAACTTCCTCAATGTTGTCATAAGTTCGCGTAGAGCCGTCGATAAATTCAATAGTCCAACACATAAATATCACCTCCTTCCGTTGGCAATTTCAAAATTTAGGCATTCCCCCTTTCGCGCGGCAATTATAAATTATAGCACAAAATTGACAAGACGCGGACGCTTGAGGATTGGCGAAAGGCTAAGGACGCTGAATACGCGGCGGCTAGAGAGAAGGCAAAACGCAATCCCGACCCTGAACTTGTAAAAGGCAAGCAGATACTTGACATGCTTGGCAGAGGCGAAAAGCTTACACCTGCGCCGACGTTGGCTGAAAGGCTGGTACAAAATCCAAATATATCGGCAAGTTTAAGGCAAAGTGCAGAAAGAGTAATTGCCGCGTCAAAAGACGTACCTGTTTTAAAATGTAAAAATTTCTCCGAGTTGCAAATATACTGGGCGGACAATTATAGTGTTAGGGTAGCTGATTCTATTAAAAAGTTACATTTTGAATCGGTGCGCTTGGCAATGGGCGGTGTTGAAAAAATGATATTGGAATTTCAACTGTCAGGTAGATTATTAAACGCATTCAATACTCGTCGAAAAAATAATGCTCCAATGTGCACGCAATACGGCGGAAGATATGTTGGAAAACCAAATGAAATATATTTCAATCCTGATTATTTTGATAAAGCAGAACATTTGAAGTGTTTGATTATGGGAGCAATAACAGGTTATCACCCAAAAAACAGCGGGATATTTGAGACAGGCGCACACGAAATGGGACATATTATTGAAGATTGGATTGCTTTTAAGCATAACGGTACTTTTAAAGATTTGGATAATGAAATTTTTGCTAGACAAATTGTTCAAAGCGCTTTTGCAAAAGCGCAGTCGACTGCTGAAGGTAAAGATAAAAGTGTTACGCAAATGAAACGGGAAATATCTAAATATGCCCTTAAATCTTTGTCTGAATGTATATCAGAAGCAATATCTGATTATGTTGCCAATGGAGAAAATGCGTCTATATTATCAAAAGAAATCTGGAAACGTCTAAAAGAGGAGCTGAATTGAAATGTATAAATTTTGGGAGTATGATTTTGATTTTTTTGAAAAATACTGTAACTACAATGAAGATGGGGATTTGATTGGTGTAAAAGATGACGCTCCGAATGATTTTAAAAAGGCTTTTGAAGAATATATGGAGGAAGAAAAAAAATATCAAGCTGAAGCAGAGGCAGAGGGATATTTGATTAGCTAATAAATAGCAGGTGATTGAAATGAGTTTTGATAGCAAAGAGCTTTTTAAAGTAGTAGTCAAGCCCTTGCGGGATTTAATGAAAAAGCGTGGTAGAACCAACAAAAAAACGGTTATAGTTATCGATGAAGAATGCGTCAGTTTTGATTTTGGTGTCGATAAATCATATGAGGAAATTAAGGCGTTTTTAAAAGGTAACTCGTCGGCTAAAAAGCGTTAAGGTGATTAAAATGGAACTTACAGAGCAAGAGGCTCATTGCGTAGCTCGGTTGTTGCAAGGCGCGATTTTCGGTAATGAAGGAGCTTTGTTTAACGGTTGTGCTTTTTGTAAATTTCAATGTGGAAATAAAAAAAGCGTCGGCATGTACCGGCGCCAAATTTTTTTCGTACCGCTGATTAATCTGTTTGCAGGTCAAATGTAACGCCCGCCTCGTACATTCTGTTCCAAGGATGCGTGAATAAAATATTTCGCAAGAAATATCCGGGCGGCAGTTTGATATTTTCTTCAACAAACTTTGTCGCCATTTCGGAGGTAGTCTCATTAGCCCACGCCATTTTTTCATCCAGTGCTGCCTTAGCGCCGGTACCCGGTACTTTCGGCAACATATCAGTTACAATGCGGCGTACATTGGCTTGATAAACCCAGTCATCAAAGTAGCGCGTCAAAAGCAGGTATTCAACGTCGCGATTGTCCATCCAGCGCGTCAAAACCCCTGCGCCGATTAAAAAGCCGGAACTGTTCGACGCCGTATTCCAGCCGCCGTACGCACGAATTTTAAAAAGCAGGTTATGTATTTTCATCTGATCCATTAGCGCGTTATCGGCACCGTTCGCATAGGCAACGTCAATCACGCCGACGGGATAATTTTTGTCCGTCAAATCCTGCAAAATCCTCATAAAAGGTCGCGTACCCTTTCGCGGCGTAATACTGTTGCCGGGCAAGTTAGCTTCCAATGTCTTGCCGTCGTAATTCGTATTTACCGCTACAACCAAATCTGCGCGGTTGGCGGAAGTGATTCTGAATGAACCCGACGCCAAAATTGCGCCGTCAACCGATTCAGAAATTGTCTCGTTGCCGTAACGCGGAAAAGTCCACGCGCCCTTGCCTTCGTTGTACTTGACGGCTACAAAGGGAATTTCGCCGATATCGCGGTTAATCGCGCGGCTTAACATAAGTATTCCCAATTCATCGGCGCCGGACATAACTTGACAACGCGCCTTGCCAAGCGGCTTCATATATTCAGACATATGCCGCCCCTCCAAATGCGTTTGCGAATAATCCGCGCTGTCATCGCAACCTACCAGCAGGTAGTCAAAATAATAATCACCGGTCAAGTCTACAAAGTACTTAACCACATCAAAATTTTTTGCACGACGTTTAAGCCAGTCTTCTAAATACTCCTGCGGAATATTTTTTTGCAGTTGTTCAAACTCTTTTTTTTCGCGCTTACTCAACTCTTTAACTTCAGATTTATCCCTAAGTCCGGTGTATCTGAAAATCTGCGTGCCGTATGTGGCATAATAAGCGGGATCATTTGCTACAGGTGAACCCATGCGCGAAGTACGCATAATCGTGGAGAAAGCGTAAATCGGCACGTAGGGGAAATTTTTCTTGAACTGTTCAAATTTTTTCGCACGAGTCAAAATTTCTTCCGCCGATAAATTATGTTGACGTGACGCTGTCAAACTGCCGTACAACATAGCGTCGGTAGAAATTACGGCGGCTGAAACGCTATGCGCATTTTCATTAAGCCACGCCCAAAGTTTTTCGGGCTCTCCTAAATTTTTAGGACCACCCAAAATTTCATCAGGCGGCACCAAAATTTCATAACCCAGCTTTTCGCCTACGTCAATCGTCTGCTTTAATGTTATCGGTCTGTTGTCAATCGGTATGTACAAAATTTTTTTGCCTTGACCAATCTGCGCGGCGAATGTCACTGCCGTCAATGAAAGTATTGCAATTATCAGCGAAAAAAATATTACGGCTTTTTTCAAACTACTCCCTACTCCCTACAAGCCAACAGCTGCCAGCTACCGGCTAACATCACATATTTTTTACCGGCACGGGACCGCGTGAAAGAGCAATCGCGCCGGTTCTTGCAATCTCTACAATCTCGTAGTCTTTCAACACTTCGCAAATCGCGTCAATTTTATTTTGTCCGCCGGTCAACTCAATGACGATATTTTCACTCGTCACGTCAACAATCTGCGCGCGGAAAATGTCAACTACGCTTACCAAATCTGCGCGGTTTTCTTTCGACGCCTTGACTTTAATCATAACCAGTTCACGCTCAATGGAAGGCGCCTTGCTGAGGTTCACGATTTTTATCACGTCAATTAATTTGCCAAGCTGATTAACAACTTGATCCAATTCGTTTTCCGATTCGACGCTGACAACGATATTAATGCGCGTGACGCTGGGTTCTTCGGTGTAGCCTGCGGAAATGCTTTCAATGTTGAAGGCGCGGCGGCTTATAAGTCCCGACACGTGAGTTAAAACGCCGGGCTTATTGTCGACCAACACGGCAAGTAAATATTTTTTCAAAGTTTAATAATCCTTTCCAAAACAAATTTTACATTCTTAATTCTTAATTCTTAATCCTTAATTCATCCCGGTGGCCATTGCATGGAACGTCCGCCCAAAATATGTACGTGCAAATGCCCGACAGTCTGCCCGCCTTCTTTGCCGGTATTTATCACAACACGATAGCCGCTTTCAGCAATTTTGGCGTCCTTGACAAGCTTAGGTACTACGTCAACAAAAATATGCGCGGCAAGGTCTTTGTCGGCGGCTTGAAAGTCGTTGATACTGCCGATATGTTTTTTCGGCACAATGAGAATATGCGTCGGCGCCTGCGGATTTATGTCTTTGAAGGCTACAACGCTTTCATCTTCATACAAAAAATTTTACGGAATTTCACCGCCTGCAATTTTGCAAAATAAACAATCTGCCAT
>JAFTEG010000315.1 GCA_017453765.1 Selenomonadaceae bacterium | reverse complement strand
GGTTAGGGGCTAGGGGCTAGGGGTTAGTGATTAAAAATCTGTTCCCTCTTCCCTAATCCCTGTTCCCTAATTCAAATGCCTTTTTATTCAGCTCCAAAAATTTTTCCGGTACGCAAGCTTTAAGCGCCGCCTGCCACGCGTCCTGCGGTATGTCGAAGTAGTGAGAAAGTCTGCCGAGCAACACGATATTGACGGCTTTTTGTGCACCGGCTTTTCGTGCAAGTGAAAGACATTCCATAGCGTCAACTTTAAAACCCTTCGCACGCATTTTTTCAACCAAGTTTTCAGGGTACGTCGCGGCGCCGGTTATCACGGGCATAGGATCAATTTGTTGCGTATTCGTGACGATTTGACCGTTAGGCTTAAGGTACGAAATCCAACGCGCCGTTTCCAAAATTTCAAAAGAAACAATGAAGTCAGCCTCGCCCTTGTCAACTACCGGCGAATAAACCTTGTCGCCGAACCTCACGTAAGTTATGACACTGCCGCCGCGCTGGCTCATGCCGTGAACTTCTGAAACTTTCACGTCGTAACCTTCGCTTAACAAAAGCTGTCCCAAAATTTTACTTGCAAGCAGTGAACCTTGTCCTCCTACGCCGACGATGATAATATTTTTTGTCTCCAAATTAATCACTCCAATTACTTCAAATTATTCGTACTGATGAACCTAACAATAAAATTATTCCCAATATGCCGCCGATTAATCCCACCGTCCAAAACACGAAGACAACTTTCACTTCACTCCAGCCGCCTAACTCGAAGTGGTGATGTATCGGACTCATTCTGAAAATTCTTTTGCCGGTAGTTTGAAATGAAATTACCTGCAAAATTACCGACATTGCTTCGCAGACGAATACAAAGCCTATGACGATTAAAACCAATTCGGTATGAGTTAAAATTCCCATTGCCGCGAACGCGCCGCCTAATGCAAGGGAGCCGGTGTCGCCCATAAAAATTTTGGCGGGGTGAAAGTTGAAAACCAAAAATCCTATGCAAGCGCCGACCGTCGCCGCGCAGAATATCGCCAAGTCGCTTTTCAACATTATCATTGCAACTACGCAGTACGCAAGCGCCGCGATAGCCATACAGCCCGCCGCCAAGCCGTCCAGCCCGTCCGTCAAGTTCACTGCGTTTGACGCGCCGACTATTACTAGTAAAACTAAAACGTAGTACAACGCGCCTAAATTCACCGTGTCGCCTATGAACGGTACCCAAATTGTTGTTTCAATGCCTAAATAATTTGTCGCAATGTAAATCGTCACGGCGGCAATAAAAATTTGTCCCAAAAGTTTTTGCCACGCGCGTAAACCTAAATTTCGCTTTTTGACGACTTTAATGTAATCGTCCGCAAAACCTAAGAAAAAGTGTCCAATCACGATAAACAGCGCCAAAAATGTATCCGCCGTGAACTGTGCGCTAAAAAGCGTAGCAATGACAATGCCGGCTATCAAAAAAATTCCGCCCATTGTCGGCGTGCCGCTTTTAACTTTGTGACTGGCGGGACCTTCGTCGCGTATGCTCTGACCGAATTTTAATTTATGTAAAAGCGGTATTAAAATCGGTCCGAGCATTATAACGACGCCCAGCGCTATTGCCGCCGCAGTAAAAATGTCTATCATAATTCTCCTTATAACTCATTTAAATATTTTTTCAATCTTTCAGAAAATTTTCCAATGTGTAATCCGTCAACAAATGAATGATGAACTTGAACAGATAACGGCATAAATAATTTTCCTTCAACTTCGCGAAATTTTCCCCAATCAAAAATTGGCGTTGAAATATCTTTTTTTTCCGGAAATGGTATGAGAAATGTGCGTATAAGTCAGAAAGTTCATTGGCGAACATTGAAAAATATCATTGCCTAAAGGCGCGGTGAAATATTCTTTTTGCGCGTCGGAAATTTTTTTTGCAAGTTCAACGTAATCTTGAAGATTTTCTACAAAAGGTACGTTGACAACCTTGAAAAGTTCCGTATTTTTATCCAGCAAAGTAAATGCCGTGTCAATTTTATCAAACAAAACAATTTTATCGTCTAAAAATCTGTATCGAAAATTTTCAACATCATTGGCGCACTTACAAACAGCGTAAACCATTGACAGCGTAAATGATAAATTTTGCGCTTTAATTTTTTTGTAAAAATTTGTTACGTCAACTTCAAATGTCACACAAAAATTAGGCTCGATATAATTTCTAAAAATCGCGCAGTGAATTGCACGTGACCAAGTTTTTTCATCTATAATTTTATAATTGTTCATCATTATATCCAAAACAAAACTTTTATGCACTCACGAAAAATATTTCACGCCGGATTAAAATAAAAGTTCTGCCAAGTGAAAAGCCTGCTTGCCGCCGAGTTTTAAGCCGCGCACGCAGTAATGACAATACGCCGCGACCTTTTCAGTTTCAATCTGCTTGCAATATTCGCGCATTAAATTTTCCTTTTCCGCCTGCGTATGCTCTTGAAAAAGTCCCGCCGCATTTTCAACAAACCGTTTCGGCGCCAACTTTGCATTGCGTACAGGTTGCGGCTGATAAAGTGAGTAGCCGCAGAATTTTGTACGTCCGAAGTTTTCAGCCAACTCGACAATTTCAAAATTCATTCTGCGCAAAATTTCACGTACCGCCTTTTGCTCCGCCAAATTTTCTTTCTGCCGCCAACAATCCTGCACCGTAATTTTTTCGCCGCCGTGATTAGGATATCTGAAATTTTCATCTTGCAAAATCAATTCCCAAAGTGATTCGTATTTAATTTCGGGGTGACGCTCTTGAAAAATCGCCGCGCAGTTATGACAAAGTGATACCATTGTACTGCCGGCGGGAAAATTTCTGTAATGCTCAATGTCGCGCCATTCGTCACGGTACCAATCCGGCATACGCTTTTCAAATTCCTCAACCTTGTAATTGGAAACGCAACAACGAATTATCGGCAGGTTAAAGCGCGTCGAAATGTAGTTTTGAATTTTTCGGCTAAGTTCGGGATATTCTTCAGTAAAGACGCAACTTGCCACAAAAAATTTCTGATTCATAATACCACTACTCACTACTCACTACTTACTACGTACTAACTAAAATATTTCACGCCTGATTCAAATAAATGCTGATTTTTATTGCCTTCAACATTTTTGCAGACATTTTCGCCGATACGTTCGGAATGTCCCATTTTGCCGAAAATCCTGCCGTCCGCGCTTGTAATGCCTTCAATCGCCCACGCCGAGCCGTTTGGATTAAACGGTAAATCATTCGTAGGCTTATCGTCGAAGTCAACGTACTGCGTGGCAATTTGTCCCGCCGCAGAAAGTTTTTCCAGCCAAGCTTGATTCGCGGCAAAACGTCCCTCACCGTGCGATACCGCGATAGTATGAACGTCGCCGACTTTGCAGGCGTTAAGCCACGCCGAAGAGTTATTGGCAACGCGCGTCCTAACCATAGTGCTGACGTGTCTGCCCAGTGAATTATGCGTCAAGGTAGGCGAATCCGTTTCAAGGTCACGAATTTCGCC
>JAFTEG010000314.1 GCA_017453765.1 Selenomonadaceae bacterium | reverse complement strand
ATAAACTACCGAAATATAGAATGTGGACGCACTTAATGCCGCTATGTTTCTTTTGTTACTTTTCTTTGCGCCAAAGAAAAGTAAATCCTAAAAAAATCTTTTCTATTTACAAGAATTTGAATTATTCAACACGCCCTAATTACTACTTACTACTCACTAAAATTAAAAGGAGATTTTAAAATGGCAATGATTGACAATGACGACAAAAATTTGGTGGAGAAAAAAATTTCAAGCGAAAATGTTTTTGACGGCGTACTTTTGCACGTTCGCAAAGATGAAGTCGAACTGCCAAACGGACATAAAGCCGTGCGTGAATGGATTGAGCATCCCGGCGCGTCTTCGGTAATTCCGCTTTTGCCGGACAATCAAATTATTTTGGTGCGGCAATATCGCTATCCCGTCGGACAAGTCACGCTTGAAGTCCCTGCAGGCAAGCTTGACCATGCAGGCGAAGACCCTTTAATCTGCGCGGAGCGTGAACTTTCTGAAGAGACCGGCTACACGGCGGGGAAAATTTGGAAGCTTACTACCATTGCCACGACGGTAGGTTTTTCAAACGAAATAATTCACCTTTACGCGGCATCAGATTTAACGGCGGGCAAGCAACACCCCGATGACGACGAATTTATTAACGCGGTGAAAATTCCCTTGACCGCCGCATTGCAACTTGTTGAGACGGGAAAAATTATCGACGCCAAGTCTATCATTTCCATTTTAATGTTGGCGCAACAGGTTTTTCATAAAAAGTAATTGGCGGTGATTTTTATGCACAAAGAAAGTATTTCGCGCTCGAACTATAAAAAAATTATTTTAACAAGCGAAAATGATATCTCTGTTAAAGAAAAAATTGAGCGTGCATCAAAAATTCTTATGGAGCGCAACAAGCAAGCTTACAAAGTTTTGTCAAACAAAGTCTAGAGATTGTTGAAGAAAACGTATCAACAAAAAATTTAAAAATTTCGTAACGCCGCAATTATGGCGGGGCGCACTTCTTTGCGCCAAAGAAAAGTAAGTTCAAAAATTTTTTTACCTATTTGGCTGAAAAGCAGAGAGAGGTTTATAAATGTTAGATGATTTTGGAGGATATTTAATCGGTCTGATAGTGTCAGTACCAGGCATTATAATTGCAATGGTAATTCACGAATGGGCGCACGCAAGAGTAGCCTACGCGCTGGGCGATTACACGCCGAAATTGGACGGTCGCTTAACTTTAAATCCTGCGGCGCACGTAGACTTATTCGGCTTGTTAATGTTGTTCCTTGTACATTTCGGCTGGGCAAGACCTGTAAGAATAAACGCAAATAATTTCAGCAACCCGCGCAGAGACGATATTTTAGTTTCACTTGCGGGACCGGCGTCAAATTTACTCATAGCGTTTTTGACGATGGTTGTATGGGTAGTATTGCTTAGGTTTGGCGTACAAATGTCCGAAGGCGCGGCGTCGGTACTTCAGCTTATTATGATTATCAACATAAACTTTGCAATATTCAATATGTTGCCGATACCGCCGCTTGACGGCTCGCATATTTTGCGAAATTTGTTGCCGTATGAATTGGCGTACCGGTTCGCGCAACTTGAACGTTACGGTTTTATCATTTTGATAATTTGCTTGATGACGCCGATTTTAGGTTACGTCTTTTTACCGTTGCAAAGATTGATTCTCGGCATTTTCAATGCGATTATAGGAATATTTTTGTAGTTATGAGTTATGAGTTAGGAGTTAAGAGTTAGGAGTTAAGAGTTAAGAGTTAAGAGGGATGAGTACTCTTCACTCCTCACTCTTCACTCTTCACTAAAAAGAGGTTTAAACGTGGAATTAAGTTTTATTGAAATTTTAAAAACAATAATAATCGGCGTTGTTGAAGGTCTCACGGAATGGTTACCGATATCTTCAACCGGTCATATGATTCTTGTCGACGAATTTATACAGCTCGACGTCACAAAAAGTTTTATGGATATGTTTCTTGTCGTGATACAACTCGGCGCAATAATGGCGGTCGTAGTTTTAAATTTCGGCACGCTGAATCCCTTTTCGCCGTACAAATCAACCGTGCAACGTCAGCAAACTTTTCAGCTTTGGTACAAAGTAATTGTGGCGTGCATACCCGCCGCAGTGATAGGGCTGGCATTTAATGACTACATGGAAGAACATTTGATGACGGCGCCGGTAGTCGCGGGCGCGCTGATTTTTTACGGCATACTTTTTATTATTGTGGAGCATTGGAACCGTTACCGCACGCCGAAATTTTACAAGCTGGAGCAACTCGACTACAAAACCGCGCTGATAATCGGACTTTTTCAAGTACTGTCACTTGTACCAGGTACTTCGCGCAGTGGCTCAACGATTTTAGGCGGAATTATTTTCGGCACGAATCGCGTTGTTGCGGCGGAGTTCACCTTCTTTTTGGCGATACCGGTAATGTTCGGCGCAAGCCTTTTGAAGCTGGTGAAGTTCGGCTTTAATTTCAATGCGGCGGAACTTGTAATTTTGGCGGTCGGCATGATAACGGCGTTTATCGTGTCAATCTTGTCGATAACGTTTTTGCTCAGATACATTAAGAAGAATGACTTCACGGCGTTCGGTTGGTACAGAATTATTTTAGGCATAATCGTGCTGGGATATTTATTCTTGATTGGAGATCCGGTTTAGAGATTAGCTTGTAGCGTGTAGGATTTTTTTACCAGCTACTAAGGCGTGTTGATTAATTAAAATTTTTATGAAATGTTAATATTTTTAGGATTTACTTTTTCTTTGGCGCAAAGAAAAAGTAACAAAAAGAAACATGTCCGCAGAAATCGCGTCTGGCGATTTGCGCGGACGGGCGCGCGTCCTTGCGCGCCCCACCATAATTGCGGCGTTTACAAAATTTGCAACGGTTTTTGACTTATTCAACACCGCCCGGCTACTAGCTATCGGCTACCGGCTAAAGGCTAATATAAGGAGTAGTGAATAGTTTTTGAAAGTTTTTGTAGGTTTAGGCAATCCCGGCAAAGAGTACGCGGCGACGAAACATAATGTCGGCTTTATGCTTGCTGACAGACTTGCCGCAGATTTGGGCGCGGAAAGTTGGCGTGACAATTTCAACGCGCAGGTTGCCGAAACTTTTTTTGAAGGCGAAAAAATTTTAATCGTCAAGCCGCAAACTTTTATGAATGCAAGCGGCGAATCTGTCGGACCGCTTACAAATTTTTACAAAGTCGACACTGAAAATTTAATCGTGGCGCATGACGATATGGATTTGCCGGTAGGTAAAATTCGGCTTAGACCGTCCGGCAGTGGCGGCGGACATCACGGCGTTGAATCGATAATCCAATTTCTAGGCGGCGCAAAAAATTTTCCGCGCGTACGAATCGGCGTCGGGCGTCCTCCCGCAGGTTGGACGGTCAACGGTCACGTGCTAAGCCCCTTTAATGATGAGGACGCCGAAAAAATTTCGACGGCGCTTGAAACGCTTGTACCTGCCGTTAAATGCATTTTCACTGACGGCATTAATCAGGCGATGAATAAATTTAATCCGAAGAAAGTTAGGGAAGAGGGATTAGTGGCTAGGGGCTAGGAGCTAGGGGCTAGGGATTAGAAATGCGGAGGTAATTAAAAATGATGAGAGTATTACTTGCTGAAGACGACAAAAGATTAGGCAGATTAATTGAATATATGTTGACGCAAAACCGCGTGCAGGTCGAATGGATAACAAACGGCGCGGACATTTACGAATACGCAATGTACTCGGAGTATGACATTTTGATTTTGGATTGGATGATGCCGAATGTTTCAGGCATTGACGCTTGCCGCGCACTTCGAGATGCAGGCTACGAAAAGGCGATTTTAATGTTGACGGCGAAAGATACGATTGAAGACCGCGTTACAGGCTTGGACGCAGGCGCCGATGATTATCTTGTAAAGCCTTTTGAGTTTGAAGAACTTTTGGCAAGACTTCGCGCACTTGGTCGACGTAGTAGCCAAAAAATTCAGCAGGAAATTGTGGAAGTCGGCGAATTTACTTTGAATCGTACCACAAAAGTTTTGAAGAAAAAAAATCAAGTCATACAACTTTCACCGCGAGAATTTCAGCATTTCGATTTACTTTCACAAAATTTGGGCGTCGTCGTGCCGCGTGAAATTATTTTGGACAGAATTTGGGGACTTGAACGCGACATT
>JAFTEG010000036.1 GCA_017453765.1 Selenomonadaceae bacterium | reverse complement strand
TTAACCATTGCCCTTAGAGCTACAAGTTAGGATTTACGCTCGTAGGTAACTATATATTCGCAAGTAACGTAGTCAGTTAAGACTTAGGCTAGTCAAACAGGGCTTTTACAAGCCCCCGCCTTTAGGCGTGGGGTTTTTGACCTCCTAATCCTAGCTTTCAGCGCGAAGAGTAAATCCTCTTGCCGCGCATTTTTATCTGCCAAAACTTTAACTACAGTGTTGTCAATCGTGTTGTCAGCAATTAAATGGTGAATGACAACGGTTTTAAGCTGTCCGCTCCTATGCAAGCGCTTATTTGCCTGCTGATACAATTCCAGCGACCAAGTCAAGCTGTACCATACAATTATGTTGCCGCCGTGTTGCAGATTTAAGCCGTGTCCTGCGGCGGCAGGATGAGCAAGCAACATTGAAATTTTTCCTTCATTCCAATTTCTTATGTCTTCTGCCGAATTTAACCGTACTGCCTGCGGAAATCTTTTCATAAGTCGCGCTAAATCATGTTTAAACCAGTAAAACACCAAAATAGGTTGATTTACCGTTTCGCAAATCTCCTCAAGCGCGTCAAGTTTAGCGGAATGAATATTTCTAACCACTCCGTCCGAATCATAGACGGCACCGTTAGCAAACTGCAGAAGTTTATTTGCAAGCACCGCCGCTGAAGTTGCCGTCAAATCGCCGTCGCCTAAATTAAGCACCAATTCTTTTTCAAAACGCTGATAATCGGCGGCAACTTTACTGTCAAGCGGAACCTTTATGTAGTTGTTTATTGCCGGCGGCAGGGACAAATAATCATTCGCCTTCATTGAAATGCAGATATCCGATATCCTCCGGTAAATGACTTTGTCCGCGCCTTTCTTCAAATTCCAGTTGTAGACAATATGTCCGTTGCTTGCCCCTTCGGTGAAGTAATGTCTGCGGTATTCGCCGAGTGTATGTCCTAACCGTTCGCCTTTATCCAAAAGGTAAATCTGCGACCATAAATCCATTAATGAGTTAGGCGCGGGCGTCCCCGTAAGTTCGACAACTTTTTTTACCAACGGGCGAATTTTCCGCAAAGCTTTAAACCTTTTGGCGGAAGGATTTTTAAAGCTTGAACTTTCATCAATCACCAACATATCAAAAGGAAAATCTTTTCGGTAATAGTCGACAAGCCAGCAAACATTATCGCGGTTAATGACATAAACGTCGGCATCTGCATTCAAGGCGGCTACACGTTTTTTCAAACTACCCAGCACCGGAATAACGCGTAAATGTAAATGCTCCCAAATTGCATTTTCATCAAGCCACGTCGTCTCAGCTACACGCAAAGGCGCTATCACCAAAACTTTTTTTATCTCAAACCTATCAAACATCAATTCTTGAATCGCCGTTAAAGTTGCCACAGTTTTACCCATTCCCATATCAAGCATTAAGCATACGGCGGGAGTATGGATTATTTTTTCTATAGCGTACGTCTGATAAGGACGCGGCTTAAATACTTGTGACATCTTCGCATACCTCCGCGATAAATTCATCAATCATTTTTTCAGTACTGATTATGCGTACCGGTGAACCTAATCTCTGAAATTTTTCAAACATAATGTTTTGAATAGCGCTAATGCGCCCGCCTTCGCGTTTCAACTCGACAAAGTAAACTTTTCCATTCGGCAATAAAACTATTCTGTCAGGAACTCCCGCACAGGCAGTCGCCATAAACTTAAGCGCCATTCCGCCGATTGATTTAACTTTGTCGCAGAATTTTTTCTCGATCTGCTTTTCAGAGTTCATCTTCATTTCCCTCAAGCTTACGCACATACGCTTTTTGACATCCATACATAGCACCAAAATTAAGTTCTTCACCGTTATTTTCATAAGGCATCCAATCATCAAGGGTATTTAGCACGGTGACTATTTTGGAAGTCTCATAAGCATTCAACTTTTGCAAATTTCCCCGCTGAACTTCGCACCAAATTTCAATCGCGCTGACTCTATCGCGGCGCATTGTTTCTACTTCATCTGCCGAATCAAAATCGCCGTTACCTTGTATGTATTCCACTCTTTGTTGTATGCTTAAACTGTACCAATTTTTAGGTATCGGCGTGTCAAGGTACTGTTCGATAACTCCGCGTAAAGGCGTTTCTTCGGTGTGCAGATTCTGTACTTTTTTAGCGGTCTTTTCTAACTCCCGTCCTATCCACAAAGATTCTCCTGATTTATAAGCCGCCATAGCCTCTGCCCATACCTGATCTATGTCGGCGTCTACGTTTTCATCAAAGAAAACCGATTTTTTAGGCTCCGTTATGCCGACAGAAATAGGATAAAAGCGACGGTTGCCGGTAGGATCTTTAAGAAACGTTCTCTCATTAGTAGTGCCGAAAAAGACGCATTGGCGCGGAAAATCCTTTGTACGCCTACCGTAGGATTCACGAAAGCTGTCAACTTTTTTTGATAAAAACTTCTTGACCGCTGACACTTCGCTACGTTTCATCGCTTCCAATTCCGAAATTTCGATTATCCAATAGCCGCGTAAAGCCTCATAAGCGTCCTTGCCTTGCATATCGCTAAGCGAATCAGAAAACCACTTTTTACCGAGCCGTGAAAGAAGTTCGCTTTTACCAATCCCCTGCGCGCCGATAAGCACAAGCATATTGTCAAATTTAACGCCGGGACGCATAACCCGTGTAACGGCGGCAAGCAAACATTTTCGCGTAACGGTTTGGATATACTCGCTGTCTTTAGCGCCGAGATAATCTATAAAAAAGGTATTCAAGCGCGGTTCGCCGTCCCAAACTAAACTCTCCAAATATTCACGTACGCGGTGAAAAGAATTTCGGTTAGCTATGATTAGAATTTCATCTTCAATTTTTATTTTGCTGTCTATTCCGTAGTACGTCTCAAGGTAGTGCCTAATCTCCGCGTCATCGCCGTCATTCCAATAAGGCGCCGAATTATTAGCTTTTCTCCAAAATAAGCCCCGTGTAACTGCAATGCGCTGTGAAAATAAATCGTAGCCAAAACTATTTTTTATGCGCGGGTCATTTTCCAAAATGGTTCTGATATTCTGACGTGTAGGCAAGATTTTTCCCGTCTTTTCGCTAATCTGCAGTTTAGCCCGCCATTCGTTATCCCCTTCACCTTCTTCAACGTCGAAATCTGCTTGCACTTCCCGCTGATTCTCCTCTGTCAAAAGGATTTTTGTCTTGTTGTCATTCGCGCAGAATTTCAATGCTTCATTTTGTGACGGCAATTTATTCACGTCCTCAATGTTTTTGCCCTCGTCAAGCACGCCGAACTTATGTATTCTGATTAAATCGAAGGCGTTACAAAGTTGCAAACTGCAAGGATCGGTAGCGTGAAAAGAGTAAAGCCATTTATCTTCGTAAACGATAGCGCCGCCGGAACTTGTCCCTAATCTGTACGTGTAGCGATTTTCGCCGCATTCTTCGTAGACGTCGGGCAAAAATGTAGCAATAACTTCTTGAATTGTGTATGCGCGGCAAAAAGCACCTATAATGCCTTTCTTCTCCAACGGGTCACCTGCTTTTTTCATCACCGTATGAAGATTTTCAGTCGTACGCGAAGACCGCGCCCACGTTGTTTGGTCTTGCCAATCGTCATATTCAGCAAGCACCGAATCAGCAGAAAGCCATTCGCCGTCTTGATACTCAAAGAAAAATTCGGCGTCGCTTGACGTTGAAGGAAAGTACATCAGCCTATGCGGCTGGTACGTCGTGTCGTCAAAGTTATCAATGCCAAAACCCTCTGCAAGTTTACGGCTAATCGCTTGATATTCGTCCGGTGTAACAGGGCGGTCTAACGGAATAACCAAACGCAAGCGCGGTTTCTCCGGTGTATGCTTATGCGTCGAATACGCGCAAATAGCACTGTCAAAATTTAAGGCTACTTTGTCCCAAAATCCTACACCTGCAAAATCGGCGTCAAGCGTGATAATTTGGCGGTTAATCGTCGTAAGTGCCGTGCGCCTGCCGTCTTTCAGTTCACCGCCGACAAACCCGCCGACGTCTTTAATTTCATCTTGCCGTACTTTACCTAAACGGAAGTATTCAGCTTGAGTTTCATTCGTGCGTTTAGTCGTGCTTAATCTTTGCAAAAGTGCCGACCAAGAAATTTGTTTTTGTTTCCATACCTTCGTTTTGCGGCTTGAACCGGTACTTATGTTCAAAAGTCCGTCGTGCATTATTTTTTCCATTCTCTCACCTCCTTTAATCTTTCTTGTAGTATTCAGTTTCATAGCCGTCCGCCGTCAAAAGTAATTCTTTCGCCCAGTTCAAAGGTTTACTCATTATCGATATCACTTCTTCAAGACTGCCTTTTCCATACGGCATTTCGCAGATAATTTCATCGTGAACGTGCATTACGATCTTGTACCCTGCGGCATCTATCCTAAGCATAGCCGCCGCTAAACAATCTCTCGCCGTAGCTTGCACTATGTTTTCTACAAGCTTGCCGCCCCACGTCCGATTAGTCCCCCAACCTCCTGCGGCTTGTATGCTGCCTTCGTAGGTTATACATTCGCGTTCGTCGTCTTCGTTGACAACTGCAGGCTTGTAATAGGCAATTTCTCTACCGCTCGGCAACTTTATAAACAGAAAATCTGTTTCAAGCCTAAATCCTATGTTGTTCGGAAGAAGAATTTTTTTAGCAGTTTTAATTGCACGTTTAGCCGCGTTTTCAACGTCACGCCATAACTTACAAATGTTCGGACTTGATTCACGCCATTTTTTTATAATGCTTTCCATTTCAGAATCCGTTAATCCCATTTTGTCAGCGCCGAAAGCTTTAAGAGCAGAAACACCGCCGCTATAACCACAGGCAAGTTCAGCGATCTTACCTTTCGCGCGTAATTCCTTATTAACACCGTGCTTTTCAACGGGAACTTTGAACATTTCAGACGCCGACGCGCAGTAGATATCGCCGCCGTTTGCAAATACTTCCATTCGCCATTTTTCATTTGCCAGCCACGCTATCACCCGAGCTTCAATCGCTGAAAAGTCAGCTACGATAAATCGGCAACCTTCGGCGGCTATAAACGCCGTCCGAATTAATTGGGATAAAACGTTGGAAGGATTTTCATAAAAAAGGTCAAGCGCTATAGCGTCGGCTTTTCTCACGTAAGTGCGTGCTATGTCTAAGTCGTCAAGGTGATTCTGCGGAAGGTTTTGTAGCTGAATATGCCGTCCCGCCCAGCGCCCGGTACGATTAGCGCCGTAAAACTGAAACATTCCTCTAGCCCTACCGTCACTGCAAGCCGTGTCCTTCATTGCTTGATATTTTTTAACGCTGGTTTTGGCAAGCACTTCTTTCAGCTGTAAAAATTCCTGCACTTCCGAAGTCAACGTGTCGCCTTTCAATTCTTCGCGTGATTCTTTATCAAGACTCGCAGGGCGCCAGCCCTCTTTATCCTCTATCCAATCAAGCATTTGCGCGTTACTGTTAATATTTCTGCCGCCGGTCAAGTTTTTGCCTTGTAACAAGGCGTCCTCTCTAATCGCAGAATCAATCGCAAGTGCGCCGTCAACTAACGTCATATCTATCAAGACGCCGTTTGAATTTATCTGCTGATCCAACTGCCATAACTTCCTTTCTGATTCGGGAGGGACGAACAATGCTAAACGGTCTCTTACTGCTCGCTCCGTTTCAACATCCTGCCTGCAGTATTCCTTGAACTGTTTCCATTTTTCGGTGTTATGTTGCGGCAAGTTACGATTCTGAATAACGTCGCCGAATAATCCGCGAATAAGCGTCGGCGCGGTACGCGGCTTTGAAAAGAAGTTAATCAACCGCGTACCTGTCGCCAGTTTGCGTTTGTTTTCGGCAAACCCTAAAACACGTCCAATTTGTTCAAGTCCTGCAGGAAGTCCTAATGACAATCCCAAAACCATTGTGCAAGCCCATTGCGAAGTGTCCATCGCTTTATTGAAATATTTTCCCAACACCTGCATTTCAAAAGGCGCGTTATATGCGGTCTTCAAAACGTCAGCGTCAAAAAGGGCTTGCACAAAGTCCGTAGGGAATTGTTCTCCGCAGGCGATATCGATAACTTTTACCGGCTCGTCATCAAAGGCGTACGCGCAAATGAGAATTTCGCAGTTTTCAGCGTATTTGTACGTACCTACTTTTTTAATGTCCAATTCGCAGAAAGTTTCAAGGTCTATCGCCAGCGTTCGCATTGTCGTCTCTCCCGTCAATCAAATTTCAGTTTTTACAGTTCGTCGTCTTCGTCCTCTTCAACGTCAAAATCATCTTCAGCGTTACTCCTGCCGCGTGCAAGATTTTCACCGTCTCTAAGTTTTTGAATGTTGCCTAAGCTAGCGGCAATGCCTTTATTACTGCCTGTATTAAAGACATAAAAATTTATCATGACATTGCAGTAGCACCCGCTGTAAATTTCATCCTCGTCAAAAATAGGCTCGCAACGGCGATTCACAATCTGCGGACGGCGGTCATTTCTTGCGTTGAAAAACATCATACCTTCATAGCCGTTATTCGTGTTGCCTTCTTCGTCGGCGTCACGGAGCGGCAATTTCAACGTCTTAACGTTGACGTAGCCGTCCTTGTTGCCGAGCTTGCTTTTGCCGTCTTGAATTGCGGCATTAACCGCATTGTTAATGTCGGCAATGGTTTTCTTGTCCGTCTTAGGGATAAGCAGGCAGCAAGAGTATTTGCCGTTTTTGTCAACGTCAAGGACGTGTGCATAGGAAATGCGGCAGGGTACGCGTACTTCCGTAGGTCTCAAATTTCTAGCCATTTTACGATTCCTCCAATTTATCAAAATCATTTTGAACGTTATGCAATTCTTCGCGCGGGTCGGTAACTGGTACAAGAGTAGGTGCGCCCGCAGGTTTTTCAATTACCGGTTTCAACATTTCCGCCAATTTCTTTTTTCCAAAATTTTTCTCAAGTGCGGTAATACCGAGTAACTCTTTCGGTTTCCAAATTTGCTCATCAGTTCCGCCGTTATCTTTCAAAATTTCTGCGGCTTTTTCAGCGTCCACGATCTTACGCGTACTGCGTCCGGCTACAAGCTTAAATCCTTCCCAACGCTTTCCGTTTTGCAACGTCTCATTCAACATATACTCTGTGACGTTGTTAAGCCATTTAATGGTTTCATCAGCGGTGGCAAGAATTTCTACAAGCTCTTCATCCGTCAACAAGTCGGGATCGTCAAAATCCGTTTTAACCGCCTTCATTTGGTATTCTGCCAATGCTTTACAACGGTTAGCCGCCTTGCAGAATTTGCAGTGTTCGCCGGCTTTAAAGTCGCCGTCGCCGACATACGCCATTTGCGCAATGGGCTTAATCTTTTCTCCCCAATCAAGCAGTTCATCTACCGTCAAAGTGTCGCTTGATATGCCGCCGTTACGAGGTTGAATTATTGTTACCGTAACTTGCTTGATGTCGTCATAGAGAAAGGAAAGTTCGGAATAAACGCCTAATGCGTACAATCTCAACTGGGGATTATCTTTAGCGCGGACGGCTACTCCTGCTCCGTACTTTAAGTCGATAACCTCAATCGAATCATCGCAAATAATAACTGCGTCAGCGTGACCGTAGCTTGCAGGAACAAATTCCGATAAATCAAATTCCTTCTCAAGATATAGTGCCGCGCCTTTATCCTTCGATTTTGCACGGTTGAATTTCTCAATGACGGTGTCAGTATAAACTGCTACGTTTTCTTCCAAATTGCCGTCGTAGAATTTATTCTCTTTCAGAGATTCTGTATTGACGTCGCTACGCTTGTAAAAATGTTGAAGTGTAGTTTCCGCATAAAGGTGTGCAAAGGTACCTTCTGCCGCCGCCGTTGTTTCAACGTCGGGGAACTGCTTTTCAAGACGCGCAGAAGGCGGGCAGGTCAGCCAACGATGTGCCGAACTCGGCGCCAATAATGCGTGGCTCATTCCTGTTTCACCATCCTCAAAACGTCAGCCAACTGTTCATCAGTCAGCATATCCAGCTTTTTAACGCCGAAATGTGAATCAATATAGGCGCGTACATTGGCAGATTTATCAGTGTTCGCCACGATTTTTTTTACCTCTGTAATAGTCGCCTTACGGTCAAAGTCACCGCTTTTCACCGATTCTTCCTTCTTCACGGGTTCCGTCGATTCTTTTTCCGGCTTTTCCTTTATAACGGGAGTAATTTTCACCGATTCTTTTTCCGGTACTTTGTGTACTGCCTTCTGCTCTTCATAGTGAGGCATAGGCTCTGTAAACGGTTTAATCCCGCTAAGCAAAGGGTTAGCCTTCGCTATGCCTTGCAACACGTACATCAGTGCGCAGAAGTTGTCAGCGCTGGTGCCAATTAAATCGGTGTGATCTAACGTAATTTCGATTTTCACGGTTTCACCTGCTTTGTAACTGTTTCAACAATTCATCAAGTTGCGCGTTGTTCAATTCCTTCGCTGTATTAAGTCCTGCCGCTTGAACAAAATCTTTTACCGTGCTATCACCGCATTCAGCTTGCAAAGATTTAATCTCCGCCAACATATCTTCACGGGATTTTTGAGAAGGCTTTATACGCTCCATTAATGCGCTAAAAGATTCAATCTCATCAATAGCCTTTTGATAAAGCGTAGGCTCGTCATCGTAGATATACTTCAAGCTTTCCTTTATACCCGGTCTTGCCGCAAGATTAGTAATGTCGGTGATAATGGTCTGTAGCGTTTTCACAGTGCCGTATACGCGCCTAAAATTTCCTTCGCGCCCTTCAAGTTTAAAAACTTTCTCTTTTAATGCGTTGTAGTCGGCAGGTTTTTGAACTGCCACTTCTACCGGACGTTCCTGCAATTCCTTGACTTCGCGTTCCAATCTATCTTTATCGCGTTTAAGGCTTTCATAATCACGCGGAACGACTTCTTTTTCAGGTCTTATTTCAAATTCGATTTTAAGGTCTTCATAGGAGCGCTTTAACTCGCGGATTTCAATATCCCTAAGCTTTATATCCTCTTTAAGATCGTCGCGCTCGTCTTCTAACTCTTCAATCTTTTCATTGTTCTTCTTTGCGTCTTTTATGAACTGCATTCCTTCATCTTGCAAAGTTCTAATTTGACCGTCTCTAACTTCTACCATTTCTTTGTGCAAGCTTAAATCGGCTTCCGTCTTTGCTAAAATCTTTTCAGCGTCTTCAGCCTTCTGTTTCCACTGCCGAATTTCTTCGTTGAGCTTTCTTACCGTCATATCTTCTACCGGCGTACCTTCTGCCGCTTTCGCCGCTATGAAGTCTTCCTCTTCGCCTTCCGGCAACGCAAGCATCGCAATTAATTGCGTCTGGTTCAAATTTCCGTTCAAACGGAAATTTTGATTATTTGACGAATCCCCAAAACGCTTTGCAACTTGCATAAAATTATGAGCCAAAGTCTTTTTAAGCCGAAAATTATTTTCAAGCCAATTTGCCCATTCGCCGTGCGGCACCATTTCTTTCGCGCGAATCAAGCGCTTGCCGACTTCGATAATGGATTGTGCAGACTGGTGAAGGTAAAATTTAATTTCTACCGTCAACGTCGCAAGGTCGGTAGCAGGTACATTCTGCTCTGCCGGTACTACCTTTGTATCTGTCATAAGCTTTCAACTCCTTTCAAAAAATTTTTTTAGATTTTTTAGGCGGTGATCTAGTAGATTTTAAAAATTCCATTGCAATTTACCTCACCGACGTGTTAAAATCTCATTGTATTAATAGAGCCTTACTGTTTTGTCCCACGTTTAAAGGGACCTTTTTTTTACGCCCTTTTTTCTTTGTACTGTTTACGGTTTTTTTGAAATTCCAATTTCTCCATAAACTCTTCGCAGGCGTCCTCTGCGGTATCGTTGGTATAGCGTCCGTCTTTTTCAAAGTACGTGCTTGACGGCTTGAAATAGTCTTTATCCAATACGGTATCTCCGTTGACAAAGTAGAAATTTACGGGTACAAACTTACCGAGATACTCAACCGCACTGATAAATGCAGGGTCAATCTCCTCTGCGTCAATCGCATACGCTGTAGCATCTTTATTGCCCATTTTCAACCACTCTACACGAGGCGCCGCAAGACCGTCATAAAAACCTTTTTTTCCGTAACGCCCAAGTACTACTGTAGTTGCCAACTCAACAAATTCATCGGCATTAAGCTTATACGGCAAGGACATAATCATCTTGACCATTCTTTCACCTCCTTTCATCAATTTTTTGTTTGTGCTTTTACGCCGCACGCGCTTTGTTTTTTGCTGACTTACGGCGATTGAAAATGTAATTGGTAAGCGTTTCAACTCCTTGAACCGTCTCTTCATCGCGCGTCAGAAGTTCATAGTCTTTGCCGAACTTGTAGGTAATACCGCTGTCGCCCGTGATTTCAAACGTTTCAGTGTCACCAACTTTTTGAAGTTCCTTGATAAAGCGGGATTCGGCAATATCAAACGTGTAAACCGTTGTCGTGCCGTCGCGCTTTTTAAAAACTTCCAAGCGGTCGTCATAAAGCTTTAACGTGTCGCCGTCTTTGTTGCTGGCGAATACCCCGCCTTCCACCAATACGCTGTGGTCAATTACAAATTCAGGCAGATACATTTCAACTTCACGGAGTGCCGTCAACGCGTCCGATACAGTACGGTAGAAGATTTTTGATTCGTAGGTATGCGCTATTGCGTTAAGTGTCGAATTGTCGGGATAGGCAAGTGTGATGTAAGCGGGATCCGTTTTGTCGACGATTTTAACGTCGGGATTCTGCATTAACTCTTGCGCTTGTTCCGCACTGATAACCTTGCCATCAAGCCGATATTCACGGCGCTTACGTCCGATCCGCTTACCGTCCGCTTGTACGCGGAATTGGATTGTCAATGTCATTTTTCTTCACCTCCTTTCCTTTGGGATAGAATCTTATCAAGATTCAAGTCAATAGCCGGCTAGGTTAGAAGTGCGGCTACTGTGTTCAACCTTGATTGATTACGCCTTGCAAGCGTTTTGAATTGCGTCCAGTTTCTTTTCAAGCTGGGCGATTTTTAATTTTGCCCAAGCCAGTTCGTCCTCTGCGTACATTTCTTTCAGACCTGCGTAAGTGTACGCGCTGTCCACTTCCAAAATAACTTGATTCTGGTGCATAAGCCGATTGAGCATTGACTTCATACCGTAAACGCTAAGGTACTTGCCACAACGCATTTCCAATTCCGACCGCGACACCTTTTCGCCGTTAATCGTGTAGTGGTTCATTCCGTTTGCGTGTTCTCTCGTCACTACCATTTACAAGCCTCCTTAAAAATTTTTCTTGCAAACTACTAATATGTTGTCTTATAATTACTATGAAGCGCTCCAAAGATTTTCAACGTGTGTATTGAGAGATTTTGCAATTTTAATTGCAGTTATTACATTGGGTAGAACTTTACCCCGTTCGTATCTTTGGTAAGCGGCTTTAGCGATACCAATTTCTTTAGCGACTTGCGCTTGTGTCTTGCCGGACTGTTTGCGAGCCGCTAT
>JAFTEG010000313.1 GCA_017453765.1 Selenomonadaceae bacterium | reverse complement strand
ATGACAATCTTTTCTCCGTTGATTTGGCAAAAGAAGTTCTGTCGGAAGTCGAGGAACGCTTGCTGTCGGAAGGCTATACCATGTATATCGACGGCTGGGGCAACTATTTCTTCAATGAAAGCTACTTCAAGGCCGCGCAGCAAACCGACCAAGCGGGCAACCTGCATTTTCTTTTGGGCCTGACGTATGAATTTGAAAGCTGGATGGATATTGACAAGCATTTCGAGAAAGCGCTTGGCGTCCAGAAATATGCCTCCGATCATGTGAAAACGAATTGGATCAAACTCTTCATGGACGGCACCGTGGAATCGGGCACAGGGTTTGTCGATCCGCTGTACCCCGGCGGAAAGCAGGGCATTGTCAACTGGTCGGAAGAGGAAGTCACTGACATTACGCGCAAGGCTAACTCAAAAAATTTGACAATGCACATTCACACTATGGGCAATAAGGCTGTCAATCGCGCCGTCAATGCGTATATAAACGGCGGAAAAGACGAACTCCGCAACACGCTTGTACATGTTCACCAAGTCAAGCAGTCCGATTATAAGCGTATGGCTGACCACAATATCAATGTCACTTCCGGTATGCTTTGGCACCATGTCCCGGACGATGTACAAGAGATATTGCCGAGCATGGTTCCCGAAGGCATGGGCGATAAAAGTTATCCCATGAAGTCATTCTTTGATAACGGCGTAAATGTAACTTCGCATTCAGACTTCCCTGCACTTTCCGGCAGTCCCGACGATCCTTTCGGCATTATGGAAATTGCGGTTACCGGTCAATGCTATATGGAAACGGGAAAGCCTTGGTGGAATGAAGAACTCTTAACCCGCGAACAGGCTATTACGTCGCTGACAATCAACGTCGCTAAGCAAATGTTCATTGAAAACGAACGCGGCAGTATTAAGGAAGGCAAGTACGCCGACTTCTTGCTTGTTACAAAAGACGTGCTGACTTGTCCCGTGAAAGAGCTTCATACCGCCAAACCTGCCGCTACTTATTTCGAGGGTAAAAAAGTTTTCTCACTGCAATAAAATTTTTTCAATGCAATAAAAAAGACTCTGCAAGTTTAGTAACCTGCAGAGCCGCCGTTAAAATTTATTTTAGTAATAGGCTGAAAATTTTATACGTAGCCGTTTAAAAATATTTCAAGTCATTAATCTGCTTTTTACGTCATTAATCTGCAAAGGCAAAAAGTTTTTCCAACCGTTGCAAGTCAATCGTTACCAAGTGCGAAAGTTCATTTCGCGCGTGGTAAGCAAGCTCCAACAATTCCCAATCGTGCTGGTAGAAAAGCAGTGCTTGACCGCCGTAAAAATGCAGGTGACGTAATTCCATGTCCCAAGGATCCTTTAACATTTTGCCAAATTCATCTGTACGCGGAAGTATGTGACGTAGACGCGCGAAATTTTTTTCAATCAGCCTGCAACGTAATTGCTCAAGCGTCGGCAGTAGGAATTGCGCTTGACATTCCCAAACTGCGCGGTTAAAAATTCTCTCGTCAAACTTCGGCACAAGCCTTTTCACAAATTCTATTCCTTCGTTAAACAGTTCGACGCTTGCCAAATTTTTCGCAAGGATAGCGGATTGACCCGCCAACTTAGCCGCCAATGTCGAAGTGTAAAGTTTTTCCTGCGTCGTAAGCCTTGCATTTTCAAGTAGGTTAATCGCAAAAAATTGTACGTCGTACGGCGTGAGGTAGTCTGAAAGACGCGCCAAACTCGGCGGGGGATTATCCTCACTCGTCACAAAAATAATTGCGCCGGTAGAATTGCCGGCGTTTTTGTTGTAATCAACCACTGCCGAAGTCAACCAATTCATCTTGCGTTTAAGCTTCACAATAACCGCGTAGCCGCCCAGCGCGTTTTGATTCGCCAAGTCGGTCATCGGTGAATCTTGCGTGAAGTCGCGCAAAAAGTTTGACGCAAATTTTTCAGTCAACGCCGTGACAAAATCTTCCATATCGCCATCTGCGTCGTATTCAAAAATGGAAATCATCTGCGAAACGTGACGCCGTGAAATTTTATCTTCAAGCATTTGCACAAAGCCTTCAAGGTCAACCTGCGGCAAGTGCGCGGCGGCGGCACAGTGTTTATCTACGGCATCGGCGGCATTATTTGTAAAGCGTCGCGCGCCTGGTACCATTCGCCACCACGCTGAAAGGTCTTCAGTGTCAAGCGGCTGTAATTTGCTGAAATCTATATCAAGTTCATTTGTCGCGGCAGAATTTAAAAGCGATATTCGCGTAGTAATTTTAGACACTATAAATACTCCTTTTTAGGGAGGAGGGAAGAGGGAAAAGGGAAGAGTAATTTCTAGTCCCTGTTCCCTAGTCCCTAGTCCCTAGTCCCTAACACCTAATTTCCAAGCGTACCGTAAGAGTCAAGCTTTCTGTTTGCCTCTTCAACAGTTCCCATCATATGCCAAAAAGCGTAGCGGTTAAATTCGTACTTGCCCTCATTCGTCCTGCGCAAAATGTTAAGCGTAACCATTTCATCAAGCAGTGACAAAAGCTCAATGTCGGTAAGCTTGCCGATTTTTTCAACGCCGCACATAAGGCAGTAGTCTTTAATGTCGCCGATACTCACGCCGATAGGTCTGCCGTTTTCATAATACGCCATAGCTACGGCAAGCGCCAAAATTTCATAGTAATTGTCGTCGTCAAGGCAAAGCGTAATTTGAAATTTTTGCCGAATCTCCTCTTGAAATTCGCGGTTGCCCAAAACGTTCTTTAAATATTCGTCATCAAGCGTGTACGGCGGATTTTTCACAACGTCAAAATTCTGTTTCGTGTAGTTGGCACCTACCGCGTCGACAAGCATTTTGCAATAGTACTGAATGGAGCCGGGATAATAATTCGTTCGGCTGAAAATCGCGCTGATTAAACTTTCGTCGGAAATTCTGAAACCGAGCCAGCTCATCGGCTTTACCAAAAGTTCCATTGCGTCGGAAGGCTTGAAAGGCAAAACAGAAATGTGATTGAGGTTGCCGAAACTTGAATTTTGTTCAAAGCGTATGACTTTGTGCAAGCCGGCAAGCACGAATTTGAATTGACCGTTGAAAGTGACAAGCAGTGAACGCAGTACGTTTATCGCGCGTTCGGAGTCTTTGTCGCTTAAGAAAGCGTCGCTCTCGTCCATAAGCAACATAAGCTTTTTAGGTTTTGTAATGCCGCCGAATTGACCGTTAAGCAGTTTGCGCATCTTGAAAGAAAATTCTTCCCAATTCTGCGCGTCACCGATAAGTTTGGCGTTTGAAAGTTCCTCAACAATTCTGCTAAGCGTCTGATCGCAGTTCAAATTCTTAAGGTCAATGAAGAAGGCGTAGCAAAGTTGGCGGGGATTGTGTTCAATGTTGCGAACCTGCCGGAGTAAAGCGGACTTGCCGAGTTGCCTGCCGCCGTAGACGAAGACGGGACCGGACATATCGCGAATTTGATCCAATTCTTCCGAGCGACCGATAAACATTTCAGGCGCAACAACGCCGCCGGTAGTATAAGGTTGCACGCGGGAGAAAGGCAGTACCGTCTGCAACATACGCTTACCGCGATTGGCGTCGTCAAAGCCTGCAAGGTACAGCGCCATGACTTTATCAATCAGCAGGATATTTTTTAAGTTCGTCGTCAACTTCATAATCTTTGCAAGGTTGCGGCGTTCCGGCAGAGTCATTGAAGTATCGGCAAGACAAATCGTGCCGCGATCCACCGTCGATTCACCGAGAACCTGCGCGATATTGTCATAGCGGCGATTGGCGCCGAGATAGACTACCTCAAGCCCCTTGTTGTAAATTTCCGTGCCGAAAACTGCGAAGGGATGAGGATAACTTTCACGCGCTTTAATCGGCTCATCAAAAGTTATCGTGTAAGATTTTTGGTTAAGCGTGTCGATATTCTTAGCCGAGATTTTCGCGCCGGTGTAACCGAAGTGCGCCAAAATGTCAATGATTGACGATTCAATAGCTGAATTTTGTCCGGAATGAATGCCCTGCCAGCCGCGCAGATAATCAAGCGCGTTTTGCGTTTCGCGATTAACCCTGCCGCCGTGAAAACGCTGTTTAAAGGCGCCTTCGACAGAGCCGTTGGCATTTAAAATTGCGCGGTACAAAGTTTCATATTCGCGCAGGAAATTTTCCAGCGTCGAAAGGTCGTAACCTGTCACGTCCAATTCGGTTAAAAGGTTTCCGCCTTCCGTTTCCAGCCGGTTCATATAATCTTCCGCAACGGTTAAATTCATCAGCTCAATTTGGCGGCGAATGTTTGCAAGTATGGGGTAGCGCGAATCAAGCGTTTCACCGTCGCTTAAATTCTGCTCCAACTGCTCCTCCATCTTTTTCAGCCGCGCGATAAGCGCATTTTTCTGCGGAATGGAAGTCTTGTCGATTGACTGAGTGCACGCCTTAATAAAGCGGTTGAAAAGCCCCGCGTTTTTAGTCTGCGTGAAATGTCTGCGTGCGTCAACGGCGGCGTTAATGTAAAATTCAATTTTCTCTTGGTCGGTGATACGTGAGTAGTTACGCGCTAACTCCAAATCGCTTAAAAAATCCGTGTACAAGCGTTCAATCTGCCTGTCAACCTGCTTGTCGAGACCGTTTAACTTGCGTTTAACCTCTTCTTCCGTCACGCCGAGTTGCGGCAGGTAAAATTTCACAAGGTGCTGTAAAATGCCGCAGTCATAATTTCTAAGCGCGGTTTCGTAGGCACTTTTCAACGCGTCGGAAAAAGTTTTGGCGCGCATTTCGTTTTCAAAATTTTTCACGCGTTCTTTGAGTGAAAACTCCGTCACGCCGAAAGATTCAATGGTCGGCACGTCGTTTTCAAGTTCAATGTAACTTGACGTTAAAATACATTCGCGGTAGGAGATAACCGCCGATTCGCCGTTAAGTTTCTTTTCAAAGTTTTCAATGAAGTGCTTGAAAATAATTTGTCCGAGACCGGCTTTTTTGTCGGTGCGTGCGACTTGCTTTTTGAGTTCGGCTAAAATTTCCTGCGCCCTTTCAACCGGTGCGGAAGGTTTGCCGGAGCTTGAGGAAGTGGCGAGATTTCTTTTAGCGTAAATATAATTTAAAAGCGCGGTCAAGCACTGTTTCATGACGCCGGTGACTCTTCTGCGTTTCGGTCCCTTGAAAGGTTCGCGCTCCTTGCGTACAAGCGTGACTTGAGGATTGTTCCAAACGTAGTCCAAAAAGTCATCGATTTCATCTTCAGAAAAAAGGTTTTCATCAATCTGCGCGGCGGGCTTTGAAATGACGGCAGTTAAATCTGTATTTTCAAACTGCCTGCAAAAATCCAAAAGTTCATCAGTCGTGTAAACGTCAACGCTGAGATATTTTCTGACAAGACCGTTGTTGCTGAAAATTTGTTGAATGACGTCTTTAACGCGGCGGTGATTCACGTCCGAATGTAACACGCTGTCGGCAATGTTTTCTGCCGTTTTAACCTGCGCGAGAGCATTTTTGAAATTATCCTCGTTGCTGTTACCGGCGCCTACAAGACAATCTGCAAAGGCGCGGTGAGTTTTTTCCGTGAAGTTATTAAAAAGGCTGATTAAAGTTTTCGCGGCAGGATAAGCCTTAAGCGCGGTATTTACCTTGTCTTCGTTAATTTGACGCCACGCCTTTTGAATTTGGTAGCTGGTAGGATCGGACGGCGCGAAAAAACTTTTTATCATTGCGGCAAGGTTGAGGTAGTCAAAAATTTTTCCGACGTTAGCTTTGGGAATTTCAACCGAATTGCTCCAAAGTGTAAAGGGATCGTAGTT
>JAFTEG010000312.1 GCA_017453765.1 Selenomonadaceae bacterium | reverse complement strand
GGCTTGTCCGCCGAGTGTTGCAAGTAAACCGTCGGGACGTTCCTTTTCTATAATCGCCGTTAAAAATTCCAACGTCAACGGCTCTATGTAAACTCTGTCGGCAATGTTCGTGTCAGTCATTATCGTGGCGGGGTTGGAATTTACCAAGACGACTTCTAAGCCTTCCTCTTTCAACGCGCGACATGCTTGTGAACCGGCGTAGTCAAATTCCGCCGCCTGTCCGATTATGATAGGTCCCGATCCTATTACTAAAACTTTTTTAAGATTTTTTTTCTTCGGCAAATATTAAACCTCCCTTTTTAATGCGTAATGCGCAATGCGTAATGCGTAATGGAATTTAGAATTTAGAATTTGGAATTATGACTCTAAGCTCTAAGCGTAATGCGCAATTAAAAATTTCTAATCCCTCTTCCCTGGTCCCTGTAAAAGATTTTAACTTTTTCTTGCGATATTGTCACGCTTTATTTTTTACCCGTCGCCGGAATGTACTTTTCGCCGATATAATCATTAAACTTGCTACAAAAATTTTCTTGTGGTAAACTTTGGCGGTTTCAAAAATAACGGAGGTAATAACGTGGATAAAAATTTGAACGAAATTGAAAACTCGAATGAAAACTCGAATGAAAACTTGAATGAAAATGTAAATGAAACTTTGAACGGCACTGAAAGTGTCAACACCGAAAATGTACCGGAAAATATAGAAATTCATGTCGACGCCGCGAACGCGCAGGTTGACGCGGTTGAAGGCGAATACGACGCGAATCAAATTCAAATTCTTGAAGGTCTTGAGGCAGTTCGCCTGCGTCCCGGCATGTACATTGGCTCGACGTCTGAACGCGGTTTGCACCACCTTGTTTATGAAGTTGTCGACAATTCGATTGACGAAGCGTTGGCAGGTTTTTGCACGGAAATTTCAGTGACGATTGAAAGCGACAATTCAATTACCGTCACGGACAATGGGCGCGGCATTCCCGTCGATATGCATGAAAGCGGCAAGCCGGCGGTGGAAGTTGTACTCACCGTTTTGCACGCGGGCGGAAAATTCGGCGGCGAAGGTTACAAAGTCAGCGGCGGTCTGCACGGCGTAGGCGTCTCTGTAGTCAACGCGCTTTCAAAATCCATGACTGTCGAAGTAAAACGCGACGGCAAAATTTATCAAATAGCTTTTTCGCGCGGCAACACGGTGACGCCACTGCACGAAATTGGTACGGCGGAAAATACCGGCACAAAAGTTCACTTCATGCCGGACGACGAAATTTTCACCGTCACGAATTTTAACTACGACACGCTGAAATATCGCCTGCGCGAATTGGCATTTCTTAACAGCGGCATTAAAATCACGTTGACAGATAAACGCGGCGAAGGCAGGGAAAATGTCTTTCACTTTGAAGGCGGCATTCGCTCATTTGTCGAGCATCTTAACCGTAAGAAAACCAAGCTTAACGACAAGCCGATTTATTTTAACGGACGCCGCGACGACGCAGTTGTTGAAATTGCCCTGCAGTACAATGACAGCTACCAAGAAAATATTTTCAGCTACGTAAACAACATTAACACGGAGGAAGGCGGCACGCACCTTTCCGGCTTTAAAGTTGCTCTTACCCGCGTTGCCAACGATTTTGCGCGGCGTTTGAACCTGCTTAAAAATGCGGACAGCACGTTAAGCGGCGAAGACGTGAGAGAGGGTTTAACCTGCGTCATCAGCGTGAAGTTGCACAATCCGCAGTTTGAAGGACAGACCAAAACCAAACTCGGCAACTCGGAAATTCGTTCACTTGTCAGCGCGGTTACTGCGGAAGGCTTAAGCGAATTTTTTGAAGAAAATCCCGCCGTCACGAAACAGATTCTTGACAAGGCGGTTATGGCGGCGCGTGCGCGTGAGGCGGCAAGAAAAGCGCGTGAACTTACGCGGCGTAAAAATGCGTTGGAAGTTTCAAGCTTGCCGGGTAAACTTGCCGATTGTTCTGTAAAAAATCCCGACGAGGCGGAAATTTATCTCGTAGAGGGCGATTCGGCAGGCGGCAGTGCCAAACAGGGACGTGACAGACGTTTTCAAGCTATCCTGCCTCTGCGCGGAAAAATTTTGAACGTTGAAAAGGCGCGGCTTGATAAAATTTTTGCAAACGCGGAAATTCGCACAATGATAACGGCGTTCGGCACCGGCATTAGTGAGGACTTCGACCTTTCAAAGCGGCGTTACGGCAAGATTATCATAATGACTGATGCCGATGTTGACGGCGCACATATTCGCACGTTGCTTTTAACATTTTTCTACCGCTACATGAAACCGCTTATTGAACACGGTCACGTTTTCATTGCGCAACCGCCGCTTTATCAGATTCGCAAAGGCAAAAGTCATTGGTACACTTATTCGGACGATGAACTTACAAAAAAGCTTGACGAAGTCGGACGCGACGGCGCGACGATTCAGCGCTACAAAGGCTTAGGCGAAATGAACCCCGAGCAACTTTGGGAAACGACGATGGATCCTGCGGGACGTACCATGCTTAGGGTAGAGATTGAGGACGCGGCAGAGGCGGACGAACTTTTCACGATTTTAATGGGCGACCAAGTTGCGCCGCGCAGGCAGTTCATTGAAGAAAATGCGTTGCTTGTCAAAAATTTGGATATTTAGCCGGTAGCTTGTAAGCTACTCTTCACTCCTCACTCCTCACTCCTCACTCTTAACTCCTCACTCTTCACTCCTCACTCTTAACTCTTAACTCAAGGAGAATTTTAAATGTTAAAGCGATTTTTAACTTTAATCGTCACGGTTCTAATGCTAATCGGCTTTACAACTGCAAACGCGGCAACACCGAAGTACAGCGCCGACAAAGCAATTTTAGCTTACGCGGAGCTTTACACTTTTGGAACTTCGGAACATATGGAGGCAACGGGACTTCCAAAAGATTTTGCTTACGAAAAAATTACAAAGCCTATGAAAAACCATATCATGGTGCCGTTTAAAAATTATCCCCTTAACAAAGAAAATTTTGAAAAGGTTCAATCAGCCTACGCGGAAAAAATTCGTTCGCTGATAAAAATTTCAACGCGGCTAAAAAAGGATGACAAGGAAAATCCCGTTGTCGAAATTACGGCGAATCACTTCGACCAAGAGGCGATTGACGCTTACAAAAATCAAAACGCGGACTTCGTGACAATGGACGTCATGCGGCATATGAATACGCCTGCCGAATTGGCGTCCGACGGTCAATTTCAAAAAATGGCGTTAATGTCACTTCTCGGCATTGTCAGCGAACTCACCGTGAGAGGTCCCGCGACTTTCGACGTTACCTGCAAGATGATTGAGGACGATAACGGCGATTTTTACTGGATGCCGCAGGATATCAGCGCGCTCAGTGAATTTGTCGACCCGCTTTTTATCATTCGTGAAACAGATCCTTTGCTGATTGACGCGCTTATCGCGCAGATTTTTTCAGGCGCAGGCGTGCCGGAAGAAAATTCCGGTGAAAATCCTTCCGCTGAAAATAATTCCGCCGTTGAAAATAATTCTAACGCTGAAAGCACGGCAGAAAAGTAGCGGAGGCGTTTTTAATTGACAAAAGAAAATCGGCAGGCTTTATCAGATGGATTTCGTGACGGCATACCGATAGGCTTGGGCTACTTCGTTGTAAGCTTTACGCTTGGAATTGTAGCGCGGCAAGTAGGTATGACGCCGTTTGAAGGATTTCTGATGAGCCTGCTGAATAACGCCTCCGCCGGCGAATACGCGGCATTGGCAGTAATGATAACCGACGCGCCGTACATGGAGCTGGCGATTTTAACGCTGATAGCAAATGCGCGCTACGTTTTGATGAGCGCGGTACTTAGCCAAAAATTTTCGCCCGACACGCCGTTTTACCACAGAATTTTTGTAGGCTTCGACGTGACGGACGAAATTTTCGGCATTGCCGTAGCACGACCGGGCAAGTTAAATCCATTTTACAATTACGGCGCAATGTTGACGGCGTTGCCGGGCTGGTCAATCGGTACAGCGCTTGGCATTGTCGCGGGAAATATTTTGCCGCCTTCAGTAGTCAGCGCGTTATCTGTCGCGTTGTACGGAATGTTTTTGGCGATAATAATTCCGCCGTCACGCAAAGACAAAGTTGTTGGCGTTGCGGTAATTGCAAGTTTCGCGCTGAGTTTTTTGGCGTCGATATTTTTCAGCGACATTTCCGGCGGTACGCGAACAATCGTGCTGACGATTTTAATTGCCGGTATTGCCGCCGTACTTAAACCGATTAAAGATTAATTTAAAAATATTTTACTTTATAACGTAGAAAAGCCGCATTCCACTGCGGCTATCCGTGTAAACATCTGTTTGAGAGGTAGCCGACGTGCCAACACCGGCTGACTCTGTTTGATTGCTTATAAATGATTATATTATCCTGATTTGTACAGTTGGATTTTATCAAACAAAAATTCTTTCGTCAACTAATATCAAAAATTATATTGTCAATCAATCTGCGGAATTTCATCCGAATCTGCGCGGACTTCATCTGAGCTTTCATCTGAATTTTGAGTGACGGCATTTTCAAATTTTTTATGCAAATTCTCTTGCACCAAAGACGCCGCCTCAAGTATGGTAACGTCCAACGTCGTCATGCCGGAAGTCTGCATAAATATTGGCATGCCGTTTAAATCGTAGACAAATTCATAAAGCATTACGTTATACTCAACGTCACGCGAATCACGAACTCTTTCACAGCTGACAAGTTGCACCAAAACGCATTCGCGATTAAAACTTTTGGCAGTCTCGATAAGCTCATGAATGTCATAAGAAATATTATCGGCGTCCTTGACTTCAATGTAATGCGTCTCGTCGAAAGTCAGCCCGTTAAACTTGTCGGTCAAGCCGGTACGCAAAATGCCGTAAATATATTTTTCGTCCTTCGGGGCGAAATTTTTTTTCACAAAACGTACCGGCGCCACGTAAATGGACGCGTCGATTTTGCCTTCGCGTATATCGTCACTGAATGTAAAACCTTCCGCGTCGAAATAATTTCTAAGCGCGCAGTCAAGATACATTGCTACTTTGTGTTCATGGTGATTCGCGCTTTTGGCAGGTTTCCACGTCACGGTTTCGCCGAATTGCACGTAGCCGAAGGGCTTAAACATTTTTTTAACAACGTCGCCTTTAACTTCGATTCGCGTCAAACCAATTTTACTTTCGTATTCATCGGCAAGCGCCTGGTTACCCACCGCCAACGCGCCGAACGTGATAACCTTCATACGATTTTTGTCAACGCCCATATCGTTAAGCCTTAGCGCCGCCACAAGTGCAACGGAGCCGCCTAGACTGTGACCGGTAAGGTAAAGCGTTTCATTGGGATTATTTTTTAAATCTTCGACAAGGTATTCGGCAAGCCCGTCGGCAAGCGTCGCGTCGGCATAATCGCGAAAACCTTTGTGTACAAACACGCCGTCATTTTTATCTTTGTGCAACGTGACGCCGCCTAATTTAAAATCTGTTTCGACGTCTTTCAAATCTTCCGTGCCGGCGATAACCAAAATTTTTACCGTGCGACCGTCATAAAAAGTTTTGTCGATAACATAAGCCTTGACGTTGACGCCGTTTTTGGCGCTTGTAATTGAGTTAATATTCCAGCCGCGCGAATTTAAATTACTGCGCACCATGTAGCTGTTATCGTTGCTGTACGCGGCAAGAGAACTCATCGCGCAGATTAACTGTATCTCCCGCGTTTCAAAATCTGTTTCCGTGAGATTTTCTTCTGCACTAGCGGCGCTTGAAAAAAACGTGACGGCGGAAAAAATTGCAAGGCTCATCAGCGCCATGAAAATCTTTAGCATAAAATTTCGCATAAAAATTTCCTCCAAAAAATTTTTCGCAGTTTAACATAACTGTCACGTGAAGGCAAAAATTTTTTTCGCGTCATTAATATTTTTAAAGCTCGTGCGTATAAAGTGACAGAAAGATTGAACGTAAAAAAATTTTAAAGGAGACGATAACAATGACGAACGAAATTATAAAAAAACAAATAGCAGAAATAAGCAAAGAAACATTCACTGAAAAATTTTTCACTACACACGGCAGAATAAGCAGAATGACATTTTTAAAGCGTGAAGTAATGCTGATATTAATGGCATTCGCGGTAGTCTTCTTGGTTGAAACATGCTTTATCGCCTACACGCTGTTCGGTGCGACGTTGCCGGAATGGACGGCGGTAATTACTCCGCTGATTATGATCGTGATATGGATATCGGATTACTGCTTGAATGTTAAGCGCCTGCACGACTTCGGCAAAGACGCGACCTTAGCAAAAATATTCTTAGCCTTCGGAATAATGGCAAACGTCTACTACATTGCATTCCCCCTCGCGGCAGATTTATTAACCCCCTTCACGATATTTGATTCCGTTGTAAACTTGGGATTCTTGGCGTACCTGCTCTATATGAGAGGTGACGAAGGTGCCAACGAATACGGCGAAACAAAGTAAGCTTTAAAAACTTTAACCTTCTCAAAAATTTTAACTCCCCCAACTTTTTAAACCTACTCTAACTCTTTAACTCAAATTCTTTAACTCAAACTCAAACTAACTTTAGTCAACCCCTTAAAAATTTAACCTGCAACCAAAAAATTATCCCGCTTTCAAAATTGGAAGTGGGAATTTTTTTTGAATTAAGGATTAAGGATTAAGAATTAAGGATTAAATATTTCTTGATTTATGGTATAATCTTTCAGAAAAATTTTTTCGGAAGGTGAGATTATGAAAGTCAGAAAAGCCGTAATTCCTGCCGCAGGATTGGGTACGAGATTTTTACCTGCAACGAAGTCCCAGCCCAAAGAAATGTTGCCGATAGTCGACAAGCCGACGATTCAATACATTATCGAAGAGGCGGCGGCGGCAGGCGTCGAAGATATTATCGTTGTCACCGGCAGAAACAAGCGCTCCATTGAAGATCACTTCGACCGCTCCATTGAACTTGAGCTTGAACTTGAAAAAAGCGGCAAAGAAAAAATGCTTGAGTTGGTACGATCCATTCCGGAAATTGCCAACATTCACTTCATACGGCAGAAACAGCCGCTTGGTTTAGGTCACGCCGTCTTGACTGCCAGCCACTTTATCGGCAATGAACCTTTCGCCGTGCTTTTGGGTGACGACGTTGTAATTTCAAAAAAGCCCGTCCTTCAGCAAATGGTTGAAGTTTTTAACGAGTACAAAACTTCGATTGTCGGCGTGCAGGAAGTTTCGCCG
>JAFTEG010000311.1 GCA_017453765.1 Selenomonadaceae bacterium | reverse complement strand
TCAAAAGAAAACATGTCCGCAGCATTCGCGTCACGCTCATGGTGCGGACGGGGCGCGCGTCCGTGCGCGCCTCTCCTACTGCGGCAGTTACGTAATTTGCAAAGTCTTTAAATTTGATTTACTCAACACCACCTAGTAGCTATTAATCCTTAATTCCACATTCTTAATTCTTAATCCTTAATCCTTAATTCCATAAAGGATCGGCGCCGTAGCGATTCGGTCCGTCCGTACCCTTCGCCAGCCAAAGATATATGCTGAATAAAAAACCTACAAACGGTATCAGCAAAATAAGCGCAAACCAGCCGCTTTTGTCTAAATCGTGCAGACGTCTGACTATCAGCGTCAACAGAGTAATGGACATCAATATACCGATTATGCCGACAAAAATAGTTATTAATGTCGAGGTGGAATCCTTTGTAAGATAAGTCAGTATTGCGGAAATGAATGAGATGATTAAGTAGCCGATAATGTAGGGTTGGCGATTAAGCCTGCCTGCAAGTGTAATATTCATATTTATCTCCTTTAAATATTATCTTTTAATTCTTAATCCTTAATCCTTAATTCCCTAAGGGGTCTTCGCCGTACTGATTCGGTCCGTCCGTCCCCTTCATAATGCAAAGGTAGAGCCAGAAAATAAAGTTGACCGTCGGTACAAACGCCAGCAACACAAACATACCGTCCTTTTCTAAATCGTGCAGGCGCTGAATTGACAGCGTCACGTAAAGAATTGTTGTAAGTATGAAGTACAAAACCATAACCGCGCAGATTGCAAGTACCGCCGCCGATTCAAACGCCGCCGCGTCGATATCGTCAAATTCACCGTCCGCCGGCATAAACGGTATTAAAACTATTATCAGCACGATGAAAAGAATTACCGACAGCACGTTCATGCCGATTGTGTAGCCGATGTACGGTGCGCGATTAATCCTGCCTGCCGTTTCAAAGAGTTTCATTAAAAAACCTCCTGCGGCGCGAAGTTTGGAACTTCTTGCAATAAATTATTTTTATGCGCGAGCCGATAAAAAAATTTCAGCGCGTCAATGCCTTGTGAAGTTAAATCCCACTTAATGACGCCGCCCAAATATTTATCCAGCTCCGCGAAAGTGAAAGGTACACTTTTCAAAACTGAATTTATTGCCGCCGATTTATTTTGCAGACCGAATTTTAAACCGTCATAAATCATTTTGCAAGTTTTGTAAAAAAGTGCAGGATAATTGCGTACAAAATCTTCACGCGCCGCCCATACCGCGTAAACCATTTGAAGACCGGTAAGCTTATGCCACTCGTTACCTAAATCGTAATAAAAAAATTTTTCCTGCCGGTGCAGGTGCAGGTAAAGCGCTTCGTCACCAATGAACAGCGCGGCGGTAGCGTCGGCAGGTACGGGACTTTCCACGTTTAAATGCTCCACAACGTATTGCGGCTTGACGTTGTAACTCTCAGCCAAAATTATTTTTAAAAGGCAATGCGCCGTTGCAGACTTGGCAGTTATCGCAATTCTTTCGGCGTCAAGTTCATCAATCGGCTTTTTTGAAATTAAAATTATGCTTGTGACGTCACCTTCTGCGCGGATACAAATTTTCGGCACAAGCACGAGATTTTTATTTTGCCGCGCGTATTCGATTGACGACATTAAGCTTACGTCAAGCAGGTTATTTTTCATTTTTTCATTGACCAATGCGGGAACGCCTAAGGTTAAATTAAAATCTTTCGCGCCGCCGGTAGCGTAAAAATAATTCAGCGGCAGGACGTTTAAAAAATTTATATGCCCCACTTCTGCGCGGTAGTTATCAGTCAAAATTTTAAATTACCTCCTGTGATGAGAGCTTGGAGCTTAGAGAGATTACTATCGATCTATCAACTATCGATCTATCAACTATCGATCTATCAACTATCGATCCATCGATCTATCCACCATCGATCCATCGATCTAACTCCGCAACCAAAGTACTTGGTATTTTTCCATTTGCTTTAAAAGGTGCGCGAAAAAAGTTTTTACGGTGTCGGGGTGCTTAATGAAAAGCGATTCGGTTTTTTCAAGCGGTATGGTTAAAATTTTCGCTTGCTCTGTTAAAACTGCGGCAGAAATAATCGTGCGGCGTTTTTCTAAAAAAACATTTTCATTAATCCAGCCGCCTGCCGAAATTATGTCCAGCGTCTTAAACCAGCCGTCGCCTGTATCCAAACTGCGCGCCACCTTGCCTTCAACCACGAAGACCAAATTTTTTTCCAAAATTTCGCCGTAAATTCTGTCGCCTTCAAACTTTGAAAAGAGTTGCGCACTGTCGGCAAAAAATGCAACGGTGCCGGAGCCGCTGCCTTGCAAAATCGGATTTCTTATTAAAAAGTCATCAATAATTCGCTTGTCGTCCCTGCCGATAATTTCATGGTCTTGTTCAACTTCAATTTTGAATTGGCGATTCAGCTTTTCAATGAACGTGAAGAAGGGCGAATGCCAATGTACAAGAATTTCGCGCAGTACCACGTTAAATATTTTTGCAAAGCGTTCACCGATATTTTTGAAAAATTTATTGGCGTCGTAGAGGAAGGTTATCGAAAGAGTTGTAGTCGCGTACTGAAAATATACGCCGAGTTTCATACCCTGCGGGTCCCAGTAATTGCTGGAAATAAGCGTACCGTCAGTGCTTGCCTTCGATTCGGTGTAAGTTGAAGTCTGCGTGCCGGTGAAGTCGATAAAGCTTAAGTAGTGGTCAAAAGTTTTACCGTGAGTCAATTTTTGCAAGGCGTCCCAATCGAAAAAGCCGTAGGGTTGAGACACAACCATTTGACGAAATTGTTGCGTGATAATCTGTTCAACGGTCATTGAACCGGGACTTTTTTGTCGCACGGGAATGACGTTAATTGCGAAATTGTCGCCGCCTTTTGAGTTCAAACCGAATTGGCAGAAAATCACGTCATTTAAACCGCGTACTGCTTGCAGGAAAAATCCCCATGCACTTTGCAAAATGCTCATCAACATGACGCGGCTTGACTTTGCCTTTTCGCGCAGGTCGGATAAAATGTCGGCGGGAATATTTTCACGAAAAACTTTCGGATTGTACGGCGCATTGGAAGGCTTGGCGTACGGCAGTGTAGGCATAGGCGGCAAGTCTTTCAATACACGCGCCCAGTAGTCACGTATCGCGCCTTCCATTTGTTGCGGCTGATTTAAGGTTGAATTTTTTTGTACGCGCTTGTAACTTGAAATTTCCAGTGCCGCTTGAAAAAAATTTTTGGCGTCGAAATGACTTGAGATAAGTTGCGACATTGTAACCATTACGGCAAATTCGGTGTGACTTGTTTTAAAAATTGCAAAACGAATTAAATTGCCGCGTTTCAAGTCGAAGTTTACGCGCCTGTCCGCTTCCATTATCGTGGTTAAAGTCTCGTCTATTTCGTCTTCGTCAGTCTGCGCGAAAGTGCGGTAGGAAACTTCGGGAAGGGTACGGCGCTCGACAAAAACCACTTTAACTGTCTTGTCATTGAGGTCACAAAAATTTGAACGAAAAATTTCGTCCGAAGCAACCATATCACTTACAACGCGGTTAAAGCGAATCGGCGTTATTTCCCCTTCAATTTTGTAAAGCATCTGCACTGAAAAGTACGGCGATATAAAATGTTTCTGCGCAAAAAATCTGTTTTCTTCCGGCGTCAACTCTACAACTTTTTCAATTTGATTGGGATTATATCCTGAAGAACTGCTCATCTGCCGTCCGTAAGTTTGCTCCAAAACTTTTTTCTCTTCAGCCGTCAATTCCAAAGTCATTCATCTCCCTTTTTTATAACCTTTTTTTGATTTTGAGTCTGTCGACAGCATTTAATGTAAATAGTTTTATTCTACACTAAGGGCGAAAATCTTTTTTTGACGTCACTTTTTTTGTAAGGGCAGGAAAAATTTTGGCAGGGCAGGAAAAAATATGCGGCGTAAAGAATTATACAAAAACTTTAAAAGTTACGGAGGTATGAAATATGGGGTTAATTCAAGCGGCATTAAGCGCGGCAGGCGGTGTACTCGGCGATCAGTGGAAGGAGCTTTTTTATTGTGACAGCTTAAGCGCCGACGTTTTGGTAGCAAAAGGTCACCGTCGCAAAAGCCACAGCTGGAGTTCAAATTCCGGTGACGATAACATTATCACAGACGGCTCCGTTATTTCCGTTAATAACGGTCAGTGCATGATGATTGTTGAACAGGGCAAAGTTGTTGACTTCTGCGCGGAACCCGGCGAATACACGTACGATAAAAGTACCGAACCGTCGCTTTTTTCCGGCGGCAATCTTGCGTCAAATATTCAAGCCGTCTTTCACGAAATAGGCAGGCGTTTCACTTTCGGCGGCGATACCGGCAGGGATCAGCGCATTTACTATTTCAACACGAAAGAAATCACAGGCAACAAATACGGCACGCCAAGCCCCGTACCTTTCCG
>JAFTEG010000310.1 GCA_017453765.1 Selenomonadaceae bacterium | reverse complement strand
TGCCGGAGGAATTATATTTGGTCCGTGCGGCTCGCCGCTGTGAAGTTTAATTGCAACTTTGCCGCTGATGTCTTCGTTTACCAAATTGTATAGTTTAATCAAATGGTCGGCGTCAATTTTTTTCGTGAAGTAGACTTTAGCCTTTTCGCCGGAATAATTTTCTGCCGCGTCCGCTGATTCTTTCACCGGCTCACTTTTAACCTCCGCAGATTTAGCCTCGCCGCAACCTGCCGTAAGTCCCGCAAGTCCGAAAAATCCCGCGCTTACTGCCGCAGTTCCCGCCAACTCTACAAAATGCCTTCGCGTAAAGTTCATATTAGCACCCTTTCTAAAGATTTTTTTATCTTAAAGAGATTCAACCAAACTGTCAAGCCACATTTCAATTTCCGATTCGCAATTTGCCGCGCGTGAACCGTGAATTGAAATGCCTTGAATGACTTTGGCAGTGGGACAAAGTTTTTTCGTGTAGCTGACACTGCCGCCAAAGCCGCTACCTTCGTGCGTCGTGAAGAGAATAATTTTCTTGCCGCTGAAATCGTAATGTTCAAGGAACGTTGCAACTGCACAGGGCGGCGCACCCCACCAGCAGGGGTAGCCTAAAAAAATTGTGTCGTAGTCCGAAATGTCATCGAGATATCTTTTCAGTTCGGGACGCGCCTTTTCACGCAATTCAACTTTCGCAACTTCGGTACATTCGGTGTAGTCTGCGGGATAAGTTTTCACGGTGTCAATTCTAAAAAGATCGCCGCCGGTTTTTTTCTGAATAAATTTCGCAACAATTTCCGTGTTGCCTTCAGCAAGATTTTTTATCGCGCCGCTGACGTAATTTTCACCTCTGCGCGAATAGTACGCTATTAAAACTTTTGCCATAAATTTCACCTACTCAATACTTTTTATACTTCACTACACAATTTTTATAACACGCGCAGGGTTACCGACGGCAACGGCATTGTCCGGAATATCTTTGGTGACTACGGAGCCGGTACCGACAATCGCGTTTTCGCCAATCGTGACGCCGGGCAAAATGCTGACTCTTGCACCAATCCACGCATTTTTCTTTATCAAAATTTCTTTCGTAAAAATCACGCGGATATTATGCGGCTCGTGATTGACGGTAAAAATGCCGACTTCCGGTCCCAACATTACGCCGTCTTCAATCGTCACCGTGCCGACAGACATAACGGTTAAGCCGTGATTCGCGAAAACATTTTTGCCGACAAACATTCTGCACGCGCAGTCAATTTGAAAAGGCGGCGTGAAAAACGAATCGGCGGGCAAATTGTTGTTGAAAAGCTCGCGTTCAAGTTCGACAAGCTTTTCTCTTTCAAGCGGGTCTGTCTGATTAATCAAGTAGCAAAGATGTCCGCAACGCGCAAATTCGCCGTGCGCCTCACGTACATAATCTTCATCATTAAAAACGTGGTAATGCTGACCGTTACGCAAATTTTCAAATACACTCATTCTAAATCACCTTCAAAATTTTTAGTACGTCTTATTCAAGTCTTATGAAAATTCTATTCAAGTCTCATCAACTAAACAGTTTCAAGCTTTTCAATAATTTCATTCAGCGTGCGTCCGCCGATTGACTCAATCGCCGCAACTACCGCGCCTTCAATAAGCGGACAGTCAATCAGCTTGACGTTATCGCGCTCCATATCTTCCAAAACCATTTCCGCCGTCATCACGGCACTGCCGATATCAGCCAAAACAATTACGCCGTCAGCCGTGTAAATTGATTCGACGGCATTTTTAATTTTATCGTAGCTTGTACCGAGTGCGCCGTTTTCAAGTCCGCCTGCCGCCGCAATGGGAACATTCGCCGCCGTCATCTGCGCGAGCTCCATAACGCCTTCAGCAAGTTTTTGACTGTGCGAAACAATTACAATGCCGACCATAAGCTAACCTTTCTTCAAATAAACCAACTTCTTCAAATAAGCTAACCTTTTTTCAAAACGTCCAACGCCGCCTGCAAAATGTACAGTGACGAAGTTGCGCCGGGATCCTGGTGACCTAAACTGCGCTCTTGCAGGTACGCGGCACGACCTTTCGTGGCAATGATAGTTTTCGTGTACTCAACGCCTTGAGCCGCCGCATTCACCGCATCTTCAAGCGCCTGCACCAAATTTTTGCCGCCGTCTACGCCGCCTTGAAAAGCTCTGTACGCGGGACAAAGTGAATCAAGCATGGTCTTTTCACCTTCGGCAGATTTACCGCGCATTTTTACGCCTTCCACCGCCGCATTGAAAGCCGTCGCAATTTCCTCGTCCGTCAGAGTGAACTTGCCCTTGCAAACGTTGCCAGCCTTCATAAACGCCGTACCGTAAAGCGGACCCGACGCGCCGCCGACAGTCGATACAAGCGCAGTCCCGACGCCTTTCAAAATCGCGCCGATATCTTTATCTGCAAACGTCGCCAATTTTTCTTCAACGCTTTTAAAGCCGCGTGAAAGATTTATGCCGTGATCCCCGTCGCCTATCTCATTGTCAAGTTGCGTGAGAAAATCTTTTTCGGCATCAATTTTTTTAGCGGCGGCGTCGACAATCTCAATAATTTTTTTAGCGTCAATCAAGTTGTCACCTTCTCAAATTTTACCAATGCTTTATAAATTTTTATCAATGCCACATTCTCAAATTTATTAACGCTTTAAATTTTCACAAGCGCGGGAGTATCGGCAGGTGCGTCATAAAGTTTTTTCAATTCGTCATCAAGGCGCAAAAGCGTAATGGAAAATCCCGCCATTTCAATCGACGTCATAAAGTTGCCGACCATTGTGTCATAGACCTTAACGCCGTTAGAGCCGAGATAATCCTGCACGAAATTATTTATAATGTAAAGCTCCATTAACGGCGTCGCGCCCATGCCGTTTATCAGCACGACAACTTCACTGCCTTTGTAGTCAATGTCGGCAAGAATTTTATCCAGCAGAATTTTGGCAGTGTCATCAGCCGTAGTAAGTTTGTCACGCTTTGTACCGGGTTCACCGTGAATGCCGATACCGATTTCAACTTCATCATCAGCCAGCGTGAAACCGGCTTTACCTGCGGCAGGCACCGTGCAAGGCGAAATTGCCATACCCATTGAGCGGACGTTGGCAATGACTTTTTCGGCAACGCGTTTAACTTCGTCAAGCGTCGCGCCTTCCTCCGCCTTTGCGCCGGCAATTTTATGAACAAGAATCGTACCGGCAACGCCGCGCCGTCCCGTAGTATAAAGGCTGTCTTTAACCGCCACGTCATCATTTACAATCACGCTGTCAACCTTTATATCTTCGTCCGCCGCCATGTCAATCGCCATTTCAAAATTCATGACGTCACCGGTATAATTTTTCACAATGCAAAGTACGCCTTGACTTGTTGCAACGGCTTTAATGCCTTCAAAAATTTTGTCCGGCGTAGGTGACGTGAAAACCGCTCCGGCTACCGCGCAGTCCAACATACCCTTGCCGACAAAGCCGCCGTGCGCAGGTTCATGCCCACTTCCGCCGCCGCTTACAAGCGCAACTTTATCATCGCCCTTTTTCACGGCACGTACAACCACATTGCCGCAGTCAAGCTTGCGTAATTTTTTCGGCGCCGATTTTACAAGACCGAGAATCATTTCATCGTCAACCTTTTCAACGGCGTTAATCAATTTTTTCACGTCATCACCTTCATTTATAAAATTTACCGGCTACATAAATTTTAAGCGCAGACTATTTGTCCAAGCCTTTCGACTTCAACCATTTTTCTATCAAGTCTGCAAGCTCTTGATTATTTAAATCTGCCATTAAAAAATGAGTATTACCCTTAAGACCGACTTTCGGCAGTTCGACGAGTTCAGCTTGCCCGCCGTGACGATTTATCGCCGCAACAAATTTTTTCGCCATATCAAGTTCAGTTGCCCATTTATTTTTTCCCGTGTGGTCAGACGCCAAGTCAATGTTGTCGCCGTAGTAAATGACGATCGGAATTTTTGTAAGCTTCATAAAATCTTCCAGCGGTACAGCCATTGTGCTTGCGCCGAGTATAGCAAAATTAGCTACTTCTGCTTCGGGTACTTCACCTTCCGGAAATACAAAAGGCGTGCCGCCGGGTTCAAGTGCAACAATCGCCTTGACGTTATTTGTGCGAAAAACGGTTCGCCAACATACTGTACCGCCCATTGAATGTCCGCACAGTATACTAGGTCCAACTTTATCAAATAACGCGGCAAGTGCGTCTGCATTTAAATCGTTGTCAAGCTCTGAAGTGTAATTCGTCCAACTGCGCTGAAATTGGTTGAATGATTCGGCGTCTTTCGGAAAAGCGGAGTTGTCGAATACGTGCGGCGTATCACCGTCAAAAGTTCCTACGCGCGACAAAATAAATAAAGTCTTGTCTGCATAAAGCGGGTTACCTGCCCAAACATTGCCGGTGCCGACAGGTTCTGTTGCCAGTCCCGCCTCACCTATACGCGGCTGATCTACAAGGTAAACGCTGAAATTTTTGCGCAGAAAAATATTTTGAAAGCCGTCTCTGCCGTCCGGTGTCGTTTCCCAAGTACGCTTACTCTGCGCGCCGCCGTGCTGAAAGATTATGGGATATTTATGCGCATTCACCGGTATTTGATAAAAGCAATACAAATGGTCGCCGTAAGCCTTCTGACCGTCGGGCGAAAGAAAATTCTTTTCTGAAAATGTGCCGGAATGTCTAACGGTCTTTCCGCCTACCGCGTAACTGCCCTGCGTTTCAAGCACGATAGGTTTAGACTTAGCCGCGTCGACATTTGTTGCCGTCAAAAGTCCCGCCGATAACGTCAAGGCGATTAATGCATTTTTTAAAAATTTTTTAGGCACAGTCTCCACTCCTTGAAAATTTAATTTATAAAGACATTGCCGCCGGTAAAAGTTACGTTTGCATTTAGTCAAAGACGTTGAACACATACAGAGTAATTACCGACGGCAACCGGATTATAATTTCTGCGCTTTGCTTTTGAAAAAATTTAAAATGCACCTGTTTTAATATGCGGCACGTACGGCGCCTCAAGGCGTTTTATAATTTCGTCGTCAAGCTTAATGTCAAGTGCGGAAACAGCTTCTTCAACGTGTTTAACGGCAGTTGTACCGACAATCGGCGCGGTAATGTACGGTTTGCTGAGCATCCACGCCAATGAAGTTTGAGCCATTGAGTAGCCGAGTTCTTTAGCGACTTTTTCAAGGTTATCGACAACAACCTTGTCAACATCGTTAGTAGAATCCCAAACTTGAGGACTCACGTCGTCAATAGCATTTCGCGCAGTTTTGGTTCCCCACGCATGCGCGCACCTTCCGCCGGCGAGTGGCGACCATATGCAAGTTGCCATTTTCCTATCCATGCAAAGCGGGAAAATTTCGCGTTCTTCTTCGCGGTAAATCAAATTGTACTGCGGTTGAAGTGAAACAAACTTAGTCCAATTATGTTTTTCCGCGATATTTTGAAGGCGTTCAAGTTGCCACGCAAAAATTGTCGACGCGCCGATATACCGTGCCTTGCCTGCCTTAACAACGTCGTGCAACGCCTCCATTGTTTCTTCCATAGGCGTATTGGGGTCAAGGCGGTGAATTTGGTACAAATCAACGTAATCAAGTTGAAGGCGCTTTAAGCTGTGGTCAATCTCCGCCATGACGTTTTTGCGTGACGTACCGCCGCCGTTGGGTCTGCCCGGTCTCATTTCAAAGTTTACCTTCGTTGCCACTACAATTTCATCGCGGTCAAGTCCGAAATCTTTAATGTAGCGTCCGGTAATTTCTTCACTGCTACCCATTTGATAGACATTCGCCGTGTCGAAATAGTTAATTCCCAAGTCGATAGCTTTCTTGAAAATTTCCTTGCCGTCTTCAAAATTTCGAGCCCAAGGAAATACACCGTTTTCCTTGCCGGGCTTGCCGAAACTCATCATACCGAGACAAATGCGCGAAACATCCATTCCCGTGTTGCCGAATTTTACATACTGCATTTAATCTAACCTCCCAAAACTGCAAATAAAACTGTGAATATTTTTAACTCGACTAAATTATAATATGCGGCAGTGACTATCGGTCAAGTACTTTAAAAAATTTTTTCATTAAAAAACGCCCCGCCAATTTCGGAGCGCTATTTTTATATAAAACCGGTTCTGTCAATTTTAAATGTACGTCAGCAAGATATCGGCAACGCCTTTAATCTGCCACTTGCCGGAATCTGCGGGAAGGAAAAAGCAATCGCCTTTCTTGTAGTTTAAAGTTTCGTCACCTGCAGAAATAATTCCGCGACCGTTTAAAATCAAGACGCTTAGAAAAGATTTTTCTGTTACCGTACCTTCAAGCCGCGCAGAAATTTTACCGTCCAAAGAAATTTTGTCGACGGTGAAGTAATCGCAGGCGGCAAGGTGCGGAATTTTTTTTACGGTAAAATCAAGCGCGCTTAAGTCTGCAACATCAAGCGCCTTGTCAATGTGCAAATCGCGTTTATTGCCGTAAGCGTCGACGCGACCGTAATCATAAATGCGGTATGAAACATTGGAGCTTTGTTGAACTTCCGCAAGCAAAATTCCCTTGCCGATTGAATGAATCGTACCGGCGGGAATGAAAAAGCTGTCACCTGGCTTGACATAAATTTTTTGTAAAATTTCAGTCAGCGTTTCATCTTTAATTCGTGCGGCAAATTCTTCTTTTGAAACGGTGCGATTAAGACCGAGATAAATGAAAGAATCCGGCGCGGCGTCGATAATGTACCACATTTCGTGCTTGCCGAGTTGATTTTCAAATTTCTGCGCGTACTCGTCGGAAGGGTGAACTTGCACGGATAAATTGTCCTGCGCGT
>JAFTEG010000309.1 GCA_017453765.1 Selenomonadaceae bacterium | reverse complement strand
TTATGAAAAAGGAAATCGGCGACGCGCAGATTGTTGCGGAAGATTTGGGCTTTATCACTGATGAAGTTGAGCAACTGCGTCAAGACTGCGGTTTTCCCGGCATGAAGATTTTGCAGTTTGAATTGGCGTTTAACGAGGACGGACGCATAGGATTCTTGGCGCCGGAAAACAGTATCACCTACACGGGGACGCACGATAACAACACGGTAGTCGGCTGGTACTTGGAGGACGTCGACAGTTTAAGCAGAGCAAGTATCGCGGCACTTCTCGGCGCTGACGTTCGTAGACCCGATGACGTTTGCCAAAAGCTGATTGAATTTGCGTACGCGTCGGATTCGCGCTTTACCATTTTGCCGATGCAGGACGTTTTGAAACTCGACAGTAAAAGCCGCATGAATACGCCCGGCACCGTCGGTACAAACTGGGGCTGGCGTCTTAAGCCGGACTACAAACTTGATTCAGACGCGGGCAAGTTGAAGGCGCTTTGCCAAAAATATTTGAGATAAGCGGCAATAATCTGAAAAAAGGAAATTGAGAGTAGGGAGTAGAAAATACACCTACTCTTTTTTGAATTAAGAATTAAGAATGAAAATACTAATCCCTATTCCCTATTCCCTAATCCCTATTCCCTAATCCCTAACATGGAGGTTTTTAAAATGATTGACGCGGCAAAAATTTCTGATACTGCAGAAGATATCAAATTTACCGGCAAGGAAACAAATTATACTTTTAATGTGGCTGAGTTGAAAGTTTTGGCAATGGAAATTAATGAAATGTCGGTTGAAGGTAAAGCGATTGACCTTGACAAGGCGATACATAATGCGCGCTACTTCGCGGAAATTGACAGGCGAATTGCCGAAGTTAAAAGTGGACGTTGGACGCAACACGAACTCATTGAGGTGGAAAATGCCTAATCGTTGGAATGATGACGCATGGAAAGATTATGTCGATTGGCAGGTAACCGACGCTAAAATTGCTCAACGTATAAATGCACTCATCAAAGATATACACCGTAATGGTCCTTCAAAAGGAATTGGAAAACCGGAAAAATTAAAACATCGTCACGGTTGGTCGCGCCGCATAACTGATGAACACCGTTTAATTTATGATATCGACGACAGGAGCGACGTGTATATTATTGCTTGCAAGGGACATTACGAGTAAAAAAATTCTATTCCCTAGCACTTAGCCCCTAATCCCTAAAAAGGAGGTGACGCCGCGCCGTGAAGGTTGCGCACCGATTTGCCGATAAAAAACTTTTTAAATTTTAAGAGAGGTGAACACGTACATTGAAGGTAAAAACTTTTTTTTATGCATTCATTTTAATTTTCATTACAACTTTTTTTTCCGCCGTACCTTCGACAGGCGAAGCAAAGCCAAAGTCCGAGACAGATAAAATTCTGTACATACCGCACGACAACAGACCGGTGGTAAATCAGCAGACAGTTGAAGTTGTCGAACGCGCAGGCTATCAAGTCATCATGCCGCCGCAGGAACTTTTGGGCAATCGCGAAGATTTGGGACATCCCGATAAACTTTGGGATTGGCTTGATAAAAATTTTGACAAGGACATTAAAGCCGCCGTCATTTCTTCCGACTCAATGCTGTACGGCAGTTTGGTAGGGTCGCGCAAACATTACTACGGCAAGCAGCTTGTATTGGAGCGGGCGGAACTTTTTCGCGAATTTTGCGAAAAGCATAAAGACTTGCCGATTTACGTATTCGGTTCAGTAATGCGCACGCCTCGAACAGGTGAAGCGTCGGGGTACGAAGAGCCGGACTATTACAGAAATTACGGCACGAATATTTTTCGCTACACTTCACTTGTCGACAAGCGCGAATTGGCAGGTTTAACGCCGCGTGAAGAAAGAGAATTTAATTTTCTTTCGCAGTTAATTCCGGAAAGAGCGCTTAAAGACTGGTTAAGCAGGCGTG
>JAFTEG010000308.1 GCA_017453765.1 Selenomonadaceae bacterium | reverse complement strand
CAATCAACACGCAGGAAGAATTTGCGCACGCTCTGCAAAGGGCGCTTGATGACACTGAAAATCCGCGCGTCATTGTGCTTAACGTGTGGCGTAGTTTTGTTGAGCCTATGGCTAAAGGCGGCGCGCGCATTAACGAGTTTGTCGAGTTTAAGTAATTTTTTAAGTCAAGTTTGTATCAAGTTAAAATAAAAGTTTTAACCGAGTTTAAATGAAAAATATGCCTGAACAAAAAGAAAAAAGCAGTTGGGATAAATACAAAGTTGCATTGATAGCGGCAGTTGTCGTGCTGGATATTTTGTTGGCGGCGATTTTTCTCACCGGCAATGACGAAGAAAAATTACCTGCTGAAAAAAATCAGTCGCAGGAAGTTCAGCCTACCGTAACCATTGAAGTGCCTGCGCAGATCGTTCAAGTGCCGCAGTCTGATTCAACGCCGCCTGCAAATGTATCCCATTTAAATCCTGCTGACGGCTACCCGCCCAATCAGTATAAAATCGGCGCTGACATTCCTGCCGGTGAATATTTGGCAGTCGGTCAAGGTTACATTGAACTTAAAAGAGAGCCTACGGGATCGAGCGATATAGTAATAAATGATAACTTTGTAAATTATCGTTACTTTGAATGTCGTAACGGCGAATATTTACGCACTGAAGGAAATGTCAAATTTTATCCCGTCACTGCCGATACAAAAATTAAAGTCGACCTTAACAAAATTGAACCCGGTCACTATAAAGTTGGGCGCGATATCCCCGCCGGTGAATATAAAATGGCGCTGGAAAGCGGGGGTCATTTTTCTGTATACGGAAACGCGCACGATAGAAATATTTTGACGAACGGCTTTACCAACAATCCCGAGACTCGCTACGTGAAACTTAGTGACGGGCAATATTTTCAGTTTAAAAAAGGCACGGCAACGAAGGTAAATTAATTTTTTTTAGTTTGAATCAAAGTTTGAGTAAGCTTAATTCAAAGTTTGAGTTAAGCTTAATTCAAAGTTTTAAACAAGCTTAAATGAAATTTTGAAATGAGGTAAAAATTTTGAGCAGTCTTGAAGTTGGAATAATCGGTCTGCCGAACGTCGGCAAATCGACGCTTTTCAACGCGATAACTAAGGCAGGCGCAGAGGCGGCGAATTATCCTTTCTGCACCATTGAACCGAACGTCGGCATTGTCGCTGTACCCGATGCGCGGCTTGACGTGTTGACAAAAATGTATAACTCAAAAAAGACTACACCGGCTACGGTCAGATTCGTCGACATTGCGGGACTTGTGCAGGGCGCGTCGAAGGGCGAAGGGCTTGGTAATAAATTTTTGGAGCATATAAGGCAGGTTGACGCCGTTGCGCACGTGGTACGCTGTTTTGACGATGAAAATATTACGCACGTGTCGGCTAAGATAAATCCCCTGCGCGATATTGAAACAATTCAAACGGAACTTTGTCTTGCCGATTTGGAGATTGTGGAAAAAAGGCTGGCGGGACTTGTCCGCGTCATGAAATCCGGCAACAAGGCGGCGAAAGTTGAAAATGATATCCTGCAACGTATTCGTGACGCGCTGAATGAGGGGACGCCTGCGCGGAATTTGGGCTTGACGGACGAGGAAATTTTTGCCATACGCGAAACAAATTTGTTGACGCTTAAGCCCGTACTGTACGTCGCCAACGTGTCGGAGGACGATTTATCAAGCGGAGGTAAAAATGCCTATGTCGCGCAGGTTGAAGAGCTTGCAGAAAAAGAAAATGCGCAGACCGTTGTAATCTGCGCGAAGGTTGAATCGGAAATTGCCGAATTGGACGAAGACGAGGCGAAGGAATTTTTATCAGACTTGGGTTTGGACAGCTCCGGTTTAAATCGGCTTATTCACGCGGCATTTGAACTTTTGGGGCTTATGACGTTTTTAACCGCCGGTCCCGATGAATGCCGCGCGTGGACGATTGTAAAGGGTACGCCCGCAGTTAAAGCGGCGGGAAAAATTCACAGTGACATTGAACGCGGCTTTATTCGCGCAGAAATCGTAAACTACGATGACTTAGTTAAGTACGGCTCGATAAATGCCGCGCGCGAAAAAGGTTTGGTGCGGCTTGAGGGCAAAGAATACGTCATGCAGGACGGAGACGTAACATATTTCAGATTCAACGTGTAGCCGTATTTACAGATAAATTGTCGCACTAAATTTTTGACTTTGAATAAAAATTTTGACCGTAACTAAAATTTTTGGCACTAAAAAAACCCGTCGCGTAGGCGGGTCTTTTTTATGTCGTTGTCACGGAAAATTCCGCGTCAAATTTTTTTAATTAGTCAAGCTTTTGCTACGGTAACTGTTGCTTAGTCTGAACAATTACACAGCGGTTGATTCGGTATTGGTGGCTTCGCGTGTCGTTATCCACTGCACGGAGCCTTTAGCCATGTAACGTCTTGAACCGTCTTCAAACTCGAAAGTAGGACTGTATGAGCTGATACCGGCATCATTAACCATGAGATTGTTGCCAGTGTTAAAGTTAATGTTAATGCCTTCGCCGTAGAGGTTGGTGGAAACGATTTCATCGAAGTTTATGTTGTAAAGGTAAATAACTTCGTTGTCATTTGCGCCTTGAATCGTATCGTTGCCTTCGCCTTTGCCGTAAACAAATACGTCATCGCTGGAATTGCCGAAAATCATATCGGAAACGTTGCCGGCGCCGCCCCACATAGTGGTTTGTCCCGTGCTACCGACAATAACGTTTTCAGCTTCATCGCCTGCGATAAACACCGGAGCAGAATTGAAATTTGCATAAATGTTGTCGGCGTTAAAACGATCTCTGATTTCGTCAAGCCAAATTTCGCCGGCGTTGCCGTCTTCCAAAATAACCATGTTGCCGGAAACAAAACCTTTGCCGGCGTTGTTAAGGGGATTGATCTGACCTTTAAGGTCTCTCAAGTCGCCGTATTCTGCGTCGTCGTCTTCTACATATCTGGTACCAATTTCATATTCGGCGAGATCGGCGGAAGAACCGAGATAGCTTTCATTGCCGAGAACCATTTTATTCACATCGTAGCTCATTAAAAAATTTCCTCCTTAGTGTAAATATTCACTTTTAAAATTTTTTTCGACGTTACAGCAACTGCCGAAATCTTTTGTTGAAGAAATTATACATTAATTAAAAATTTATGTCAACATTCATTTTACATTCAGAAATATCTGTCAAGAAATTTTAATCCAAAACGTAGACCGTCACGACGCGGCGTCCGAAGTCCATAGCATCCGCGTAACTTTCCATACAAAGATCTATGCAATAGCCTACAATCGCGCCGCCGGTATCTGCCGCAATAGCCATGCCGTAGCCGGGAATGTAAAGGCGACTGCCCAACGGAATTACGCCGGGGTCAACGGCAACAACGCCATAAGTAGCGGGAATACCTATTGCTGTAATGCCGGAACCGCCACCGTCCGAAGGAAGGTACGCCGTAGCCTCCATTGACATAATCGCCGTGTAATTCATGCCCTCATCAAGGTTAGCAGGCGCTATCATTTCATCTTCTATATTATTTTCATACGTGAGATTTTCGGCACCGTCGATAACGTTAATCGGCTCGACGGCCGCTACATCAGGCGCTTGAACCACCGCCTCACGTGTTGTATTTACAAATTCTGCTGTTTGATTCAGCACGTCGCTTGTTAATGCGGAAGTTTCAACGCGAATTTCCTCGACAGGGTTAATGTCTTCAACCGGATGGGTAAAACCGAACCCTAAAGTTGAAAATCCTGCAAGCATTAAGCACAGTGCGATTTTACGATTAACATTTTTAACTTTCTTCAAAATACTACGCTTCATTATTCCGCCGCATAACGCGATAAAAATTCGCGTCCCGAGTTTGCCGGCTGAAAAGCCGACTCGCTGCCTCGGAGCAGCCTTCCCCCTTTCAACAAAAAAAACAAAATCACAACGGGGCGTATTATACTACCCATTAGTGAATTTGTCCTGAATTATT
>JAFTEG010000307.1 GCA_017453765.1 Selenomonadaceae bacterium | reverse complement strand
CGAAAAGCGGTCTTACCGACGTGTCCTTCACGTTAATGTACTTTGAATAGACGCTTGACGTGAGGAACAAAACATTTTTGGCGATACCCGTTTCAATCAAGCCTTTAGCGGTAGCCAGTCCGTAAATGTAGCCGGAGCAACCTAAGGCAATGTCCATTGAGCCGACTTTTTGAGAAAGTCCCAAGCGATATTGAAGGTGCGGGGAAGTATGCGGCATTTGGTAATCGGGGTGTTGCGTGCAGAGCAAAATGAAATCTGTTTCGTTGCGGTCAATGTCGTATTCGGCGAAAAGTTTTTCTGCGGCTTTAAATGCCAAGTCACCGGCAGATTCGTCATCGGCGGCAATGCGGCGGTCGACAACGCCTAATTTTTTGCTGAAGCGCTCCTCGACGATATCAATATTTTTTTCTATTTTTTCAGGCAGGTATGAAGAGACTGCCTTTATTTTTGCAAACATAAATTTTTCCTCACAAAAACTATTAAACTATCAACTATCGATCCAACAACTATCGATCCATCGATCCAACAACTATCGATCTATCGATCTAATCATCGCGCAGATTTTTCTGACGTCGTCCGCCGTCAACTCTCCGTACATAGGCAGACTTAAAACCTGCTTGCCGATATTTGTAGCGACGGGCAAATTGTCTTGACGCGACGAATTTAATTGACGGTAGCACGTATAATCACTGCAAAGCGGGTGAAAATATTTCCGCGTGTAGACGTTATATTTTTTCAGCTCGTCATAAACGTAGTCACGAGACTTGCCGAAAACTTTTTCATCAATGCGAATGACGTAGTATTGGTAATTGCGCTTGACGTTATCGCCGCACTTAGGCATAAGCGTGATACCTTCGACGTTGCCCAATTCCTCGTCATAAACCTTGTGAAGGGCAAGACGTTTAGCCTGTTCGCTTTCAACGTATTTCAGCATAATTCTGCCGACAGCCGCGCGAACTTCGTCAAGCTTGCCGTTAATGCCGGGCATTACAACTTCCTCTTCATTCTTAATGCCGAAATTTCTAAGCAAGTCAATTCGTTGCTTAAGGTTTTTATCGGCAAATACCAACGCGCCGCCTTCAAGCGTATGATAAAGTTTAGTAGCGTGAAAGCTGAACATTGAAATATCGCCGAACGTGCCAATGCCTTGACCGTCAATTTCAACGCCGAAAGCATGAGCCGCGTCATAAACAACCTTAAGCCCGTACGTATCGGCAACTTGTTGAATTTTTTTCACGTTACACGGCGTGCCGAATACGTGAACGGCTAAAATTGCGCTGGTACGCGGCGTTATCATGGATTCAATTTTATCGGCGTCAATGTTCATTGTCTCTTCGTCGATATCGCAGAAAATGGGGTTAATGTTATTCCAGCTCAAAACGTGCGGCGTTGCGGCGAAGGTAAAAGGCGTCGTGATAACGTCACCTTGCAGACGCAGACTCTGTACGGCAACCATAAGGGCGATTGTGCCGTTGTTAAAGACGGAAAGGTAGGGAACTTTTAAAAATTCCTTAAGCTCATCTTCCAATGCAAAATGTTGCTTGCCGCCGTTGGTAAGCCATTTCGATTCCCAAATTTCGCGCAGTTTTTCAGTGACTTCCTCAAGCGCGGGAAGTACGGGGCGCGTCACAAAAATTTTCTCTTTAAAAGGTTCTATTTTTGACAACAGATTAACCTCCGATTTCAAATTAGTTTAAACTGAAATATTATAGTTGACGGCAGGGATAATTGCAAAAAAAAATTTACCGCGCAGGGTGCGGCAGAAAAAATCATTTGCGGCAGGAAAATCATTTTGACGGCAGAATATTTCTGTTTAGTTTAACGCAAAACAAAGGGGATTTGTTTATGGATACAACTAAAGAAAAGGATTGGGGCAAAGAGTTGAAAGAATGGGTAATATCCATTTCGGCGGCAATTATAATTGCACTTATCATACGTACATTTATAGTGGAGCTTTACATTGTGGACGGACCGAGTATGAAACCGACGTTGCAGGACGCTGAAAGATTGGTCGTCAACAGATTTATCTATCACATTCGCGATCCGTTGAAAGGTGAAGTCATCGTCTTTCGCTATCCGCGTGACACCAGCCGCGATTTTATAAAGCGCGTAATTGCTACGGCGGGTGATACCATTGAGATTCGTGACGGTCGCGTTTATGTGAACGATCAGCTTCAGCGCGAAGATTATATTTTGGAAAAGACGCGCACCGAATACCCTAAGGTTACGATACCGGAAGGAACTGTCTTTGTTATGGGCGATAACAGAAATAATTCCGAAGACAGCCGATTTGCCGACGTGGGATTTGTGCCGCTGAATTTAATTAAGGGTAAAGCGATTTTAATTTTTTGGCCTGTCGACGACTTTAAAACCTTGCCGTGATGTTAGGGAATAGGGAAGAGGGATTAGGGAATAGGGGCTAAGGGTTAGTTTAGGAAGTGAGTAAGTTGAAAAAAATTTTTGCTCTGTGTACTTTCGCGCTGATAATTTTTTCGTCCGCTTGCATTGCCGCTGAAAAATATCCGCCTGCAGAAGTAGCCGTGAAAGAAATGGTGCCTGGTGACAGCGACGCCGGAAATTACGCAAAATATACCGTGCAAGCCGAAATTAAACTTTACGCCGCGCCGCGCAATAATCGCGTTATCGGAACTTTGAAAACCGGCGACACTGTAAGGCGAACGTCAAGCATAACTTATGCAAATCCCGCCGCTCATGCCGTGAAAATTTTAAAAACCTTTCAAGCCGCAACGTCACCTAAAGGCGAATTTCGCACGACGCTGAATGAAGGAGACTTCGTTTACTTGCTTATGCCGCTTGCAAGAGGATATCTCGGCTGGTACAACGGCGGTCACGTTTGGAATATCAGCGCTAAAAATATTAAAAATTTTATCACGCCGAAGGTTGAAAATGCGTGGGGCGAATATCAAGGCGAACCGACAGATTTAAATTTAGGCGTTGAAGTTTGGGAATTTCTTGAACGAAAGGACGGCGTGAAAGGCTGGGCGTTGACGTGGAAAAACGGCGTTGCCTTGAATAATTTGAACAAGCCTTGAATAATTTGAACCGGTTAAATAACTTTAATAAGCCTTGAATAATTTGAATAAGCTTTAAAATTTTTAGCAAGCTCTACATAACTTGAATAAGCCTTGAAAAAAATTTTAACAAGGGGTGAGCGATTTGGAAAAAACTTCGGAAGTACATATGTGCGAAAGAAATATTATAGATTTGGAAGATTTTACCGCCGCCGAAATTCGTATGGTTTTGGACGTTGCAAAGAAGATGAAAAAAATTGTCTGCAGTGACGTGAAAAAATTGTCGAATCTGCGCGGACGTGCGATAGTAAATCTTTTCTGCGAACCGTCGACGCGTACGCGAACTTCATTTGAATTGGCGGGAAAATATCTCGGCGCGGACGTGGTAAGTATCAATGCGTCTACGTCAAGCATTGTCAAGGGCGAAAGTTTACGCGACACGCTTAAGACGATTGAGGCAATGGGCGTCGACGCGGTTGTAATTCGTCACAAGGCGGAAGGCTCTGCAGAATATGCGTCAAAAGTTATCACGCCGATTATCATAAATGCCGGTGACGGCGCGCACGCTCACCCTTCGCAGGCGTTGCTTGACCTTTTCACGATTGAACAGTTTAAAAATCGGTTGGAAGGCTTGAAAGTGGCGATTGTCGGTGATATCTTACACAGCCGCGTTGCACGCTCTGACATTTACGGCATGACTAAAGTGGGAATGGAAGTTCACTTGGCGGGACCGAAAACTTTATTGCCGCGCTTCTTCCAATTTGACGGCGTGCAAGTTCATGAAAACGTTGAAGACGCGATTAAAAATGCCGACGTGGTAAATGTCCTGCGAATACAGCTTGAACGTCAACAGGCAGGTTTATTTCCTTCGCCGCGCGAATACGCAAGAGTTTTCGGCATAAACGATGAGCGCTTGAAATTGGCGAAAGACGACGTTTTAATACTGCATCCGGGTCCACAGAATAAGGGACTTGAAATTTCAAATGCCGTGACCTATGGAAAAAGTTCCGCGATACATGAACAGGTGCAAAACGGCGTGGCGGTGCGAATGGCGCTTTTAAATTTGACTTTGTGCGGCGGAGAGGTTGATTGAATTAAGGATTAAGGATTAAGGATGTAGAATTTAAAACTACTAACTACTAACCACTAACTACTAACTACTAACTACTAACCACTTACTATTAAGAATTAGGGGCTACAATTATGGCTGAAAAAAATTTATTGATAAAAGGCGGCAGAGTAATTGACCCTGCCAATAAAATTAATGATATAGCCGACGTTTTAATTTCGGACGGCAAAATTTCTGCGGTAGGTTCAAACATTGAAACGCAGACTGAAAATATTTACGACGCGGCAGGAAAAATCGTGACGCCCGGTCTTATCGATATGCACGTACATTTCCGTGAGCCCGGGCAAGAAGCTAAGGAAGATTTTGTCAGCGGTTCAAAGGCGGCGGCGGCAGGCGGCTTTACTACCGTTGCCACAATGCCTAACACTTCGCCGGTAGTTGACAACGCCGCGCTTGTGCGTTCAATGGTTGCCCGCGCAGATGACGTCGGCATTATCAACGTGAAAATTATCGGCGCCGTTACGAAGGGACAGAAAGGGCAGGAACTTGCCGAATTACGCGATATGATTTCTGCCGGTGCGGTTGCATTTTCGGACGATGGACATTTTGACGACAACGCGAAAATTTTTCTAAACGCGCTTGACTACCTGCACGGCACGGACAAGGTTATTATCTGTCACGAAGAGGAAACGTCGCTTGTAAAAGAAGGCGTGATGAATGAAGGTAAGCGCAGTGCAATTCTCGGCTTGAAAGGGCGTCCCACCGTTGCAGAGGACATTGCCGTTGCTCGTGACGTGCTTTTAGCCGAATACACCGGCGGTCGCGTTCACATTGCTCACAGAAGCTCCGCGCGCAGTGTTGAAATTGTTCGTGACGCGAAAAGG
>JAFTEG010000306.1 GCA_017453765.1 Selenomonadaceae bacterium | reverse complement strand
TCAAGTTCTTCAGCTTTTGTCAGTCGATAAGCACGAACGCCCATTGCCTCAGAAATTTTCACCAAGTCGCGTTTCAATTTTAATTCGGATGCAGAGTAGTGATGATTGTAAAAAAGTCTTTGCCATTGTCCGACCATACCCAAAATAAAATTATGCACAATGACAATTTTTATATCAATGTCATGGTCAGCGACAGTTGCAAGTTCTTGAATATTCATCATAATTGATCCATCGCCTGTGAAAAGCACAACATTTTTTTCCGGACAAGCAAGTTTCGCTCCCATTGCCGCAGGAAGTCCAAAGCCCATTGTGCCGAGTCCGCCGCTGGTTAAAAATTGTCGCGGAGCACGAGTTTTGAAAAATTGCGCCGCCCACATTTGATGCTGTCCAACGTCAGTAACGGCAATAGTTTTTTCGTCGCACAAGTCGCTGATTTTTGTTATAAGTGCGCCGGGTTTAATTTCGTCGCCTTCGACTTTGTAGCTGAAAGGATGTTCCGCGCCTTTAGCGATAACTTGTCCTTTCCACGCGCTGAATTTTTCTGAAAAGTTCGTGCCTGAAGAATTTAATTTGTTTTTGAAAATCGGCAAAGTTCTTCGCAAATCACCGAGTACTTTGTAATCTACTTGAACATTTTTATTGACTTCGGCAGGATCTAATTCAAAGTGTGCAATTTTAGCGTTCGGAGCAAAGTCGGCAATTCTACCTGTGACTCTGTCGCTAAATCTCATGCCAATGCACAAAAGCAAGTCGCAGTTTTGAATAGCAATATTTGCGCCGTAACTGCCGTGCATGCCTGCAAAGCCCAAGTAACCTTTCCTGTCAGGTTCAATGCAACCAAGCCCCATAATCGTCGAAGTCGAAGGACAACCAAGCCTTTTCAAAATTTGCCTGAGTTCGTCCGAAGTGTCGGAAGAAATTACTCCGCCGCCGATAAAAATCAAAGGACGTTCGCAATTTTCCACTGCCTTGACAACTTCATCAATCGCCGCTTCATCAACAAAACTTTTGTCTGTGTAGCCGCGCAGATTGACTGAGTCGGGATAAACAAAATCAATTTCGGAATTAAAAACGTCTGCCGCAATGTCAATGCAAACAGGACCGGGTCTGCCTGTCCTTGCAATGAAAAATGCTTCTTTGACGACGCGAGGAAGTTCCTCAACATCTTTGACAAGGTAATTGTGCTTGGTTATCGGTGTGGTGATTCCGCAAACGTCAACTTCTTGAAATGAATCTTTGCCAATCGCAGGACTGGCAACTTGCCCTGTAATGCAGACTAAAGGAATTGAATCCATATTCGCCGTCGCAATTCCTGTAATCAAATTTGCCGCGCCGGGTCCTGAAGTCGCAATGACAACGCCGACTTTTCCTGTAGCCCTTGCATAACCGTCAGCCGCGTGAACTGCGCCTTGTTCATGTCCAGTCAAAATGTTTGGAAAGTTCATTTTATAAATTTCATCGTACAATTTCAATACGACGCCGCCGGGATAGCCGAAGACAAGTTCGACGCCTTCGCGTTTTAAACTTTCCAAAAGTGCCCTTGCTCCATTGATTTTCAAAAATTTTCCCTCCGTATTATTGCAATTTATCTGAATTCAGATTATAATTTGTTTAAAAAAAGGTAGTCGATGTTGGCATGTCGACTTCCTCTCAAGTAACTGTAGGTAAAAATATTTTTGGAAGTCGTGCTCTTACGACTCACGGACGTCTACTTAAAGAAGACGTCGTAGATGGTGAGCAACAACTGCGCCGCGCTTATTGCGAGCGCGATTTTTTCTGCCGTTGTCATACCAACCACCTCCTCTCGAAAGAGAAGAAGTCGACCATCGACCACGTAGAAGTTATTGTACACTATATAAAGTTAAACGGCAAGAAAAATTTTCCTGCCGCTATTTTTTATTGTTAGATGTTAGCTTATTACCAGCTAATAGCTACAAGCTACCGGCTAATTCCTGCGCAACGCCATCATAGTCATATCGTCTGACTGCTCTGCTTCGCCTACGTGTTCTGCAACGTCGGCTTTAATCGCTTTTAAAAGCTCTTTCAATTCAATATCGCAGTTTGTCTGATTCATAAATCTCAAAAGACGTTCGGACGTGTACTCTTCCTTATTTTCATTCATCGCCTCATTGACGCCGTCGGTGTACATAAAAATCAAATCGCCGTGCAAAAGCTGAATTTCCTGCTGAACAAAACGCATATCTTCCATGCCGCCGAGTACGAAATTTTTCTTGACGCCGAGATATTCACAACGTCTTTCCGCGTGGTGATAAATTATCGGCGGATTATGTCCCCCGTTGACATAAACAAATCTGCCGGTCTTAAGGTCAAGCATTCCCAAAAATACCGTGACAAACATCATCTCTTCGTTGCCTTCACAAAGCTGGTCATTGGCACGCGTCATAACTTCTGAAAAATCTTCCTCACGGTTTACGTCCTTCGTATCGTTCAAAAAGACTGAAAAATTTTTCAAGATAGTTTTTGAAATAACCATGAACAGTGACGCGGGAATACCCTTGCCGGAAACGTCCGCAATAGTCACAACAAGGTGATCTTCGTCCAAAAGGTAGAAGTCATAAAAATCGCCGCCGACTTCCTTAGCCGCGTCCATCGTCGCATAAATGTCAAACTCTTTTCTATCGGGATAAGCGGGGAAGACGCCGGGCAACATACCGCGCTGAATGTCTCTTGCAACGTTTAATTCTGTGGCAATGCGCTCTTTGTCGGCGGTAACCTTTTTCAAGTTATTCATGTAATTTTGCAACTCATCAGTCATCGCGTTGAAACAAACTGCAAGGTGTTCTATCTCATCGCCGGTATTGATATCGGTAATTTTTTTGTCAAGGTTACCGCCTGCAATGTCACGTACACCGTCCGAAAGTTGCAGAATCGGTTTAACAAAACGCGCAGAAAGTTTGTTGCTGAAGTAAATCAAGCCGCTTAAAAGTACAGCCAAAACCAATACTGCGGTAGAAAACATTATCGTGTATTCGTTACTCAATTTGTCTTGGAAGGTGTTAATTTGGTCTGCAAAGTACGTGCGGCTCTGTTCGGCGGAATTTAAAATTTCCTCTTCGCGTATAAGCGTGGCAAAACTCCAACCGATTGACGGCATCGGCGCAAAGGCTATGTAGTAATTTTCGCCGTCGATTTTAACGAGATTGACGCCGCTTTCGCCTGCAACCATGCTTTTCACCGTGTCGGCAAGCGCGGTATTTTTATCGTGCCGAAGGTCGGGACCGTCCTCTTTCGACGCCAAAAGCCCTTCTTTCTGCGCGGAAATAATAACCCGTCCCTTGTCGTTTAAAACAAAACTGAAACCGCGCTCACCGATACCGGTTTGAAGTACGGCGTTATTCATATCGGTGTTTGAAATGTCAAGCCCCACAACGCCTGCAAAACCGTCCGCGTCATAGTACGGCGCACTGCAACCTACAACTTGATAGGGAATACCGTGCTTGTCAACGTCAATATCTGCGTACAAGTCGGAAAAAAGCGGTTTATTTGCGTCGCGCGCAGTCTGATACCAGGGACGTTGACGCGGGTCGTAGTTGTAAATTTCTTCTTCAATTATCGGACTGTAATCTACGCCGGGCAAAATGCCGCTGCAAAGAAAGTAGCCGTTTTTTGAGCCTACGTAAAACGAACTTTTGTACGTGTGATAGGATTTTGCAAGCGGTACAAGGTAATCGCGAATGTTGGACGCAATTTCAATTTCATGGCTCAACGCCGGACTTACGCCTTGTTCACGAAGTGCGGGACTGTAAATTATATACGTCTCCGCCTTGCCGATTCTTTCATAGCGCGGGTCGGGCAAAGTGCGCGGTTCATAATTTTGCGGATGGGACGCTATTTCTGTCATTGTTTCCGCCAAAATGATAACGTCCTGCATCATGCGTTCCATATCGCGGTTAATGTATTCTGCGCGGGACTCTACCAATGCGCCCAAAGTTTCAGTCAGCTGTTTAGTCAGAAGATTTTGCGTGTAGTTTGCGCCGGATTCGCCAAATTCCGTACCCATTTCCGATACATCTGCGCGAATTGAAGCAAGACCGTACAAGGCTATTGCACCTAAGACCAAAAAAGATAAAAGTCCTGCCAGTAAAACTAACATGCGGACTTTTTTATGTATATTAAATTTAAAATTCATTTTTGCACCGCGTTCAGAATAACTTTGTAAGGCGCAGGACGTTTTGACCGTCTTTGTGTTCGTAGGTTATTTTGTCAACATTTTTTTTGACAAGAAAAATGCCGAGTCCTCCAATTTCGCGTTCCTCTACACCTAAGCTTGTGTCGGGGTCTTCGTGTTCCAAAGGATTGTACGGCATACCGGAATCAATGAAGGTTATGGTAATTGCGCGCGGTTCTTCTTCAATTTCCCTTTGAACAGTGCATTGACCAACATTCGGTTTGTAAGCATAGTGTGCAACGTTTACAAAGAGCTCTTCAATAACCAGCTCCATTTGCATAATAATTTTCGGCTTGCAGTTTCTCTCTTCAAGCGATTCGATAATAAAATCGGTGACTCTTTCCAAATTTTCTACCGTCGCTTCAACTATAAGCTGTTCCATTGCACAGACTCCACTATTGCTCAATGTTCATGAGATCGGCAAAACCGGTCATTTCCAAAACTTCCATTACGGTATCAGACACATTGCGAATTTTCATGCTGCCTTGCTTGTTCATACGCTTTTGCGCGGTAAGCAGGACGCGCAGACCTGCCGACGCAACATATTCCAAGCCGTTAAAGTCCAAAATTAAATCCTTCACGCCGTTAAGTGAGGTGTTAAGTTCCTTTGTAAGTTCCGCCGCGTTTGAGGCGTCAAGCCTGCCGGAAATTTGCACCGTCAATGTGGTGCCTTGCAATTCTTTTTTTACTTCCACAAAAAATCCTCCTTTTAATTAGATCGATAGATCGTTAGATCGATAGATCGATAGATCGTTAGTCACTTCTTATTAAACAATCTTGCGTGCTATCATAATGTCCAAACAATGACGGTGCGGAATATCCGAGCTGTCGCAGTCAAAATAAATCTCCTGCATCATCTCAAATTTCCAATCACGCCCGTAGTAGCCGAAAAGTTCCGCCGTTTCAAAGTAGTACTCATAATCCTCCCAATCCGGCGCCGTTTCGATAAAACTCTTTTCTACAAAGGCGTTCATCACGTTTAAGCCGCCGACCTTCGTGCGATTCTGTATCATTTTAAAAATGCGCGGACGTTCTTGCGGCGGTACAAACTGCAAAACGCCGCTGGAATAAATTACGTCAAAATCCTGCTCAATGTTGTACGTCATCAAATCTGCGCGGAAAAAGTTTACGTCTACGCCGATATCGTCAGCAAGCTTTTGACTGTTGGCAACGGCACTTTCGGTAATATCAAAGGCTGAAACAAGGTAACCGTTTCTTGCGAAAAAAATAGCCGCTTGACCGTCGCCGCAACCTATGTCCAAAACATTTTTTTGACCGATAGGCGGCAACAGTCCCAAAACTTCACGCTCCATTTTGCGCGTTGCAAAGTTCCAATGCAAAAAGGTATTTTTATACTTTTCTTCGTACTGCGCGATTTTCAAATTTTCCGCCTGATAGCCGAAAAGCGAATCAACGGTAATGCCGAAAAACGCGGCAAGTCGGGGCAACATATTTACATCGGGGCGGCTTTGCCCGTTTTCCCAACGTGAAACAGACTGCGGCGTTATGCCCAATTTTTCTGCCAACATTTCTTGCGTCATGCCCAACGCCTTACGCGATCTGTAAATTCTCTCTGCCAAAATTCCTACGTCTTTGTTTTCGTCTCTCAATTTTATCTCTCCCTCGAAAAATAATTCAATGAACTGTTTTAAATAAACTTCGACAGTTGCTCCAATGCTTAATGCTCAAAAATTTTTAAACGACATTACGCGCAACATGGCATAGGACACAAGATTTAAGGCATAACATTTTCTAAACTACAGTTTGTCCTTAAGTTATAAGTTATCCTTAAGTTATAGTTTGTCCCTAAGTTATAGTTTGTCCCTAAGTTACAGTTTGTCCCTAATTATAAATTGTCCTCCAGTTTTAAAATGATATCACGCAACTCGGCAGCACGTTCAAATTCCATGACGCGTGACGCCTCTTTCATCTGCGCGGTTAAACTTTTGACTAAATTGCGGCGCTGACTTGAAGTCAATTTCTTCAAAATTTCGCTTACAGACTTAGTTTTAGTTTTCTCAGTTTTCTTAAGCGGCAATTCGATAAGCGGCGCAACCGGCTTTTCAATGGTCTTCGGCGTTATGTGATTTTTAACGTTGTACGCCTTTTGAATGTTACGCCTTCTTTCCGTCTCGTCCATCGCCCTTTGCATTGAATCAGTCACGGTGTCGGCGTAGAGAATAACTTTGCCGTGAACATTTCTTGCCGCGCGACCTATAGTCTGAATAAGTGAAGTTGTCGAGCGGAGAAAGCCTTCTTTGTCGGCGTCAAGAATCGCTATAAGTGAAACTTCCGGCATATCCAAGCCTTCGCGCAGAAGATTTATTCCTACAAGCACGTCGAACTTGCCTAAGCGCAAATCGTGAATAATTTCCGCACGTTCAATAGTTACCACGTCCGAATGAAGATATTTTACACTAATTCCCGCGCCTTGCAAGTAATCTGTCAATTCTTCCGCAAATTTTTTTGTCAAAGTCGTTATCAAAACACGTTCATTTAATTTTACACGTTTATGAATTTCAGAAATCAGATCGTCCATTTGATTTTCCAACGGCCGCACTTCAACTTCCGGGTCAAGCAATCCCGTAGGACGAATTATCTGCTCGGCAACTTGTCCCGCCGTTTGAAGTTCATATTCCGCAGGCGTCGCCGAAACGTAAATAAGCTGTCCCACTTTTTCATTGAACTCATCAAAAGTCAGCGGGCGATTGTCAGCCGCGCTGGGAAGGCGGAAACCGTTTTCAATCAAAGAAATTTTGCGTGACTTGTCCCCTGCGTACATTGCGCGTACCTGCGGCAAGGTTACGTGAGATTCGTCAATTACAGTTAAAAATTTTTTCGGAAAATAATCTATCAGCGTAAACGGCGGCTCGCCTGCACGTCGTCCGGTTAAATGCCGCGAATAATTTTCTATGCCGGAGCAATATCCCATTTCCGCGATAGACTCAAGGTCATAATTGGTACGCTGTTCAATCCTCTGCGCCTCAATCAATTTGCCTTTCGACGTGAAGTAGTCAACCTGCTCACGAAGTTCAGCGCGAATATCTTTTTCAGCGCGCGCCATGTCGTCAACGTCGGCAATGTAATGTGACGCGGGAAAGATAAAAATTTCATCACGTACGCCGATATTTTTTCCCGTCAACGTTTCAAACTCGGTCAACCTTTCCACTTCGTCGCCAAAAAGTTCAATCCTAAGTGCACGTCCG
>JAFTEG010000305.1 GCA_017453765.1 Selenomonadaceae bacterium | reverse complement strand
CTGTAAATCCGTTGCATTTGCTACGATGGTTCGAATCCATCCCTGCCCACCACTTAGAATTTAACAGGCGCTGTCGTCAATTCGGCGGCGTTTTTTGAGTTACAGCGGTTAGGCAGTGTTGAATAACTCAAAAAAGTTGCAATTTACGTAAAAGCCGCAATTAGGTGAGGCGCGCAAGGGACAAAGCGAATGAATAATGAGTTTTGTCCGCCCCGTCCGCACCATGAGCGTGACGCGACTTCTGCGGACTTGTTTCTTTTTCTCAGCTTTGCGCCAAAGAAAAGTAAATCTAAAAAATCCTAAAAATTTATCAATGTTTGAATTAATCAACACCGCCTAATTCTAATTTTGAAAAAAATTTTTTTAATACAGCTACTCCGCTTTTTGAATTTACCGACAACCCCTAATTCTTGATTCTTAATTCTTAATTAAAAAAGCCGTCCCGTGAAGGACAGCTTATTTTTTTTACGTGAGATTAATTTCAATTTTAAAATTTTAAAAACCGCCGCCGATTGTGAAATGGAAACGTCCGCCCTGTTTGCCGCGTCCGTAGTCAAGTCGGAAAGGTCCCAACGGCGTATTTAACGCGATACCTACGCCGACACTGCCGTAAATGTCGCCGCCTTTCGGGAAGAAGTTTGAATTCCATGCGCCGCCCCAGTCCGTGAACACAACGCCTTGAACTTTTTTGAAAAGCGGGAATCGATATTCCAACGTCGCAAGGAACATTCTGTTACCTCTGAATTGGTCGTCACGATAACCGCGCAGGCTGTTTTGACCGCCGACGCGGAATTGGTTAAACTCCGTGAAGTCACCGTGACCCCAACCGTAGGAGCCGCGCCACGCCCAAACTTGATCGTGTTCACCGGCTTTTATAAATTGCTGATGGTCAAGAGAAAGTTTTTGAAATTTGAAGTCGCCGCCTAAAAGTCCGCCCAATTCCAAATCAATCGACGCCCTGCCGCCGGTAGTGGGATTGTAAATATTATCGCGCGTATCGGTTACGTGTTGCCATTCAATGCTGCGCGTCGTACCGAAATTGTCTTTGCGCCACTGTTCGCCTTCAATGCCGCTTCTGTCGCCCGCGTTACCGCTTGAAACATGGCGTACGTATTCATCTTTGCGCTGGCGTAGCGTAATGTAGTTTGTCGAATATTCGCTGAAAGGTCTGCTTAAAGTAATTTCGCCGCCGACATATTTGCGCATATACCTTTCTTTCAGGTCGCCTTGCGTGTCGTAGTCGTAGTATTGATAGGTACGATTGAAAATGCGCAAGGTCGCGGCAGTTTCTTTTTTGTCAAGCCAAGGCTTACGGTAGCTGAATGAAAAACCGCGCGAGTCACTTTCACGTGCGCTTTTATCGAATGTCAAGGCAATGGAGTCACCGCGTCCCAAAAAGTTCCTGTCGCTTATGCTGATTGAGCCTACAAGCCCTTCCGCCGCGTTGTAGCCGGCACCGATACCGAATGCACCGGTACGCCTTTCCACAACGTTAATTTCCATAATTATTCCGTCCGGTTCCATGCCGGGCGCCATTTTTACATTAACGTCCTCAAAGTAGCCGAGATTGTAAACCCTTTCCATTGAACGCCGCGCCAAATTCGCATTGAAAGGTGTACCAGGTTCCTGCCGCATTTCGCGCAGTATAACGAAATCTTTAGTTTTCTTGTTACCCTTAACCTTGTAGCCTTCCAATATGCCTTCACTTATTTTTAGGTGAATGACGCCTTCCGGCGTGACGTTCATATTGGAAACCTTCATCCAAATGTAGCCGTCTTTGTGATACTTTTCCAAAATCGCGGTAATGTTGTCGTGCAGAGCGTTGCCGTTCAAAATCGTGCCGCGCTTAGTTGTTATCATATCTTCCAACTCTTCCGGCTTGTAGACGGAATTGCCTTCGATAACAATATCTTTTACAACAGGATTTTCCAGCATGTGGTAGGTTATCAAGACGCCTTCGGGAATTTCGGAAAAAGTTTGATAAGCGTCATAAAAATAGCCGCTGTTACGAATCGCGTCAATGTCACGAATCGCCCCTGCAACGCTGAAAGTGTCGCCGGAATGCATAAGCACGGCGGCTTTTACCGCAGGTAAGGTTGACGCGCTTGCACCTTCAAAGCCAACGTCTACTACCGTCCGCCCTTCATACTGCGCCAAGTACTTTCTATACTCCGCCTCGTTTTGGGACATACGCTGATCGTATTCAATTTTGCGCGGAATTTTTAAGGTGTTGTCAGCATTTTCACCGCCACCTGCCGCAGGTTTATTTTCATCAGTCGATTTACTTTCAGTAGTCGATTTACCTTCATCAGCTGATTTACTTTCAGTAGTAGGTTTACTTTCTTCAGCAGTTTTACTTTCATCAGCCGGTGTAGCACTTACCGCAGGTTTATTTTCTGTTGAAGAGTTAGGTTCAGGTGACGGCTTAACTTCAGGTGACGGCTTAGGATTTTCAAAAGGCTTGTCAACGGTTTCATCTGAAGTCTGCGTACTTACTGCAGATTTATTGTCAAGGTTTTTGTTACCGTCTTCTGCCTTAAAACCGAATAGAAGCGGCAGAGTTATTACTACCGCGCCGATAGCCACTGCCTTTTTTTTCAATAAATTTCGCTTAAATTGCAAACTTCAGACCTCCTGTAATTTTAGGGATTAACTCATTAACTAGAAAGTAAATTTAGCCTCAAGACCGTAAATCATTTTGCCGTCTTCACGCTCAATAATTATCCCTATATTGTCGTTAATGTCATATTGGAAACCGTAGCGAGTGATTCTGTCGCCGGTAATTCCCTGCGTATATCGCAACATAATTTTATTTGAAATGTACTTGCCTATAAATACGTTAAATTCATTTTCGCGTTTATTCTGGTCATTGTCGTTAGTGTCGAAGGCGGAACCCGTGCCGCGTGACACTCTGAATTGGTCAAGACCCAGCGTGCGGCGTACCACGTCTTCCACGTCACCGAGTACGCTCATCTGCAAGCCTATTTCCAAAATGTCCGCCGAGCTTAACTTCATATCGCCGCCCTTTTGGTAATTTTCGCGCAGTGTCAAAAGCTGAATAATTTCCGTTTCCGTCATTTCGGGATTTGAAGTAAGCTTGACTGTCATATTGTTAAGCGTCCCGTCTACGTTAAGAAAGACCGTTGTTTTTGCCACTCTGTTTTCGGCGGCAAAGTGAATCGATGGGAAGAAAGTATCAATCTGATTGAAATGCGCCTCGCCTTCCTTAATGTCAAAGACGCTGTTCACGTAAGTCACCGTGCCGCCGCGCCGCACCTTGATTAAACCGGACTGCATCGGGTGACGCGTCGAGCCTTCAAAATGCGCCGAGCCGGTTAAAAACATATCGTACAAATGCGCACGGTAAAGGTGAACTTTTTCGCCGAGATTTAATGTAACGTCCAAACGTATTCGCGGCAACGGGTCATCTGAATCGGGAATCGTCGGCACGCTTATCGTGCATTTATCTAAATCCAAATGTCCCTCAAGCTTAGGTAACTTTCCATTGAACCCGTCAATTTCACTTACGGTAAATTCCGCGTTCAAAGGTCCCGTGAAAAATTCACTGCGAATGTCAAGCTCATTCGCCTTTAGGTTGAAATTATAACCGTTCAATGCGAAATTTGCAAAATTAAATCCACCGCTGAGATTAAAATTTCCCTTGCCGATATTGCCGGTGAACTTTGCAATGTCGAATCTGTCATCTTTAAACTGCGTAGAAATGTTTATATGTTCAACGGGGCTTGACATATGCTTAACTTTAACCGTGCCGTCATTCAAAATAATTTGCCCGTTCACCTTCGGCGTCTTGGCAGTACCGGTAATGGTTAAGTTGCCGTCCAAATCTCCCGCCGCCCAATCTATCAAATTGCTGACTACGGGGAGCAGACTTAAATCGGCGTCATCAAGCCCTACTTTTATATTCATCTCTTCACTGGGTGTAAGATTTTCGCCGGGATCTATGTAAAGCGCCGGTACGGGAATTTGTCCCGACGCACTTGCCTTGTAAAGTTTACCGGCAATTTCGCGCTGTACAAAAAGTTCCTTCACGTCGAAAACCCAATCTTTCAGCGTAACTTTGGATTGAAGTAAATCAAACGTCGCGCCGCTTACACTGCCTTCCGCCGTTAATGTCGCGTCCATTACGGGATTAGACGCCATGCCGCTGACTTTCGCATTGATATTCGCCGTGCCGGTTACGGGTAAATCCAATCCCGCCGCGCCGCTGAACATCGCCAGTTCCAAGTCGTGCGAAATTAAATTTAAATCCAACGCGCCGTGTTGATTTATCGTTCCTGCAAGATTAAATTCGCCCTTATCGCCCTGCTTGCCGCGCAGTTTGTTAAAGTAAATAATTCTGTCGGCGATAATCTCCAACTCCACGTCATGAATGTCGCGACCGCCAACCGTGCCTTGAGAAATGTTACCGGTGACTTTGCTGTAAAGGTTATCCAACGTGCCGCCTAAAACAACTTCACTGTTCAACTTACCGGTAACCGGCAGATTCTTTTTATTGGCAAGCGTCAACAGCGCGGAAATGTCGGCAGATTTTAATGTAACCTTGCCGCCTACTTGCTTGCTGACTGAATTAAAGTTCACGTCCATTTTAAAAACGCCGTCGCCTTGATTGAAGCGGAAGTCGTTCAAAGTAATCTGCGTTCCGTTCACTTCAATCTGCCCGTGTACGTCAGTTAAGTCGACGCCGTTCAAATTAAGTGCGGGTGAGACAAATTTACCGTCAAAGTGCGGCGTGTCAAGCGTACCTTGCAAGACGCCTTCAAAAGTTCCGTGCCCTTCCGCGTAGTAATCTTCGGGAAACTGCGATTTAAAGCGTTTCAAGCTGATATCTTCACCCTGTACCACGAAGTCCAGTGCGCCGGTATTTCTGTCAAACGTCCCGTCCAAAATCACGTCCGCCATTGGTGAGGTGACGTAAAAATTTTGCAGGCGTAACCTGTCGCCTTCGTAAAAGTAATCGCCTTGCATGCCGGTTATCAAAATGCCGTGATAACTGCCGTAATGAATGTTGACGTTGCCGACTACGTTGGGATTGTCAATCGTGCCGGTGACTTTAACTTTGTTCGTAATGTTGCCAGTAATGTTTTGATCCGGTGCAACCAGCGCCACGATATCTTCAACGCGCGCATTCGCCGTATCCAATTCAAGGTCAACGCGCCTGTCGCCGGTAAGTGACACCGTGCCGCCGAGCATCTTCCAAATAATTTTGCCGCCCTTTTCAAGCGTAAAATCCGTGACATTAACCGAGTCAAGACCGCCCGTCGCGTAAAGCTTAATCGAATCGTACGGCTGTTTAAAAAGCAGACCTTTTAAATTTTCACCGTGTCCTGCGTCGTCAACGGCAGAAAGTTTTAAATCAAATTGCGGCTTGTCCAAACTGCCGTAAACCTTGCCGCTTACATCAGCAAGCCCGCTTACGTCAATTTGATCATCCAATTTTCTAAGGCGGGACAAATCGACGTGAGAGGCGTAAAAATCTAAATTCAGCGTCGACAAATCAGCTATCGTGCCTTCAAAGCCAACACCGCCACGATTCGGCAAAATGGCGTTGAAGTTGTCGATTTTCAAAATTTTGTTGTCGTAGTAGAAAGAAGTCTTCGCGTCGATTATGTGAAATTCGCCGTAATCTGCGCGGGAGGTGTCGGCACTGCCGTAGAGTTTCAGTTTCGACAAGTCCGCGCCTTCGCCGTTTAATGCAACGTCGGCAGAAATTTTGGCGTTTAAATCTAAGTCCGAACCTGCTAAGCTTAAAACACTCGCGGCATCAATCTGCGCGGCTTTAACGTGTCCGGCGTACTTCAAATTCGGCGTAGAAATTTCAACGTCACCGGTAAACCCGCCGCCGAAAGTTTCGCCTTTAACGTCAGTCACGAAAAGCATATCGTCGCCGTAGTTGAGGTGCGCAGATAAATTGTTCGCCGAAATGTTGTCGTAAGCTACAAAGGGCGAAAAAATATCCGCCTCAACATGCGGACGTTTTGCCGTGCCGGTAAGGTGCGCCTTAAAACTTGCCGCGCCTTGCACGCCGATATTCGGGATAATCGCCGCCGGTGCAAAGCTGTCAGATTCGGCGTAGATATCAAAAAAAGGCTCGTCGGTATCCGTGTGAATTTTGCCGGACGCCGTCGCCTGCTGACCGTTCGCAACGGCAGAGGCGTCGAACCAAACTTCTTTTTCATTCAATGTGACGTTGCCGTTAATGTTTTCAACGTCGGTATCTTCCAACTTCACGGCGGCGTTTTGTATTTCAGATTCTGCAATGTACGTTAAAAGATCGCCGCGCCTGCTGAGATAAAGTTTCGGCGCATTCAAAGTGCCGCGATTAATCGTCAATGCGTCGGGCAAAGTTCCTTCCGGCAGGTACGGCAAAACGTAGGGCAAAACCTTTTCCACGTCAACGGTATCAACTTTCGCGGTGACAACTTGATTGTCAAGACCAACAATTCCCGTCGCGTCTACGCGGGAGCCTAAAGTTTTCGCGGCAACCTGCAAGTCAACGGCGTTTAAATCCGCGCAGTCCGCCGTAGCCGAAATGTCGGTAACGGAAATATTTTTGCCGTCAAATTCCGCGTCAACGGCGCTGTCGGCAACGGTAATCTTTGCGCCGAAATTACTTTCGCCCGAACTTTTAATTTTAATGTCCTCGACATTCCAAGAATTATCCGTACGCTTTTTTAAATTCACTTTCGCGCCTGTAACGTCAATCTCGTCGATAGCACCGGCGCCGTCATCATACAAGCTCAAAAGTTTAAAAGAAATTTTTGCCGCGTCTGCCGTAGCAATGTGTTCTGAATTTTTATCGAAAATTTCAATGTCGTGAATGGTAATTGAACTGCCTTGAAGTTTTGACCATTGCACTTCGTCAACGTCAACTTTGCCGATTTTTATTTGAGTGCCGATATATTCCGACGCCTTTTCTTCGACTTTGGTAAGGGCGTCTTCTATGAGAGCCTCGCGCTGTGAATTTATGTAAAGCCCGCCGGCAATCGCAATGCCACTCAATATGCCGCCGATAACTTTTACAAATTTATTCACAAAATTTTCCTTTCTGGGTTAGTTGATAGATCGATAGATCGATGGATCGATAGTAACTAACTACTACTGCGCCGGTCTGAAAGGTTCCGCCGTTTCTTTTGATTGAGTGGGGTCGAACGTCTCAACCGTGCCGCCTGTCGCAGGTTTATTTTCTGTAGTTGAAGTGTCCGCAGCTTGACTTTCGGCAGGTTTGTCGGCAGCTGTACTTTCAGCGGTAGTCGCACTTTCAGTCGGTTTATTTTCAGCGGCGGGAGTTTCAGCCTTAGCGCTGTCGGCAGTCGCAGTGTCAGCAGGTTTACTTTCAGCCGGTTTATTTTCAGTTAAAGTGTTTGAACTTGTAACCGGCGGCGTGTCGAAGGTAATATAATTTTCCGGCGTCATATCAATTGTGACAACCGGCGCGGGTTCATTCATTACCGGTACTTCTGCATCTTCAGTGGTAACTGCCGCTTCTTCGCGTGCCTCTGCCGCAGATTTGCCGAGTTCTTCCGCCGCAACGTAGCGCGTCACGTCAATGCCTACGGGAATGCCCATTGCCTTATCCAGCTCCGCCTTAGCCGTGTTGTAGTTGTAAAGCGCGGTGTAGTAGTTCGTCTTAGCCTGCGTAACTTTATCGGACGCATCCATAACGTCAAGGTTTGTACCTACACCCGCCGCGTAACGTACCTGCGCAATGTGATAATCTTCCTCCGCACTGCGTATTGCAACCTGCGTCGTCTCAATATTTTTTTCAGCCGCGCGCAGAGTTAAAAGCGCCGATTGAATGTCAAGCTGAATGGATTCTTTTAAAATCGCGGCATCTTCCTGCGCACTTACAAGTGCAGCTTCCGCCTGCTTAACCTGCGTTTCGGTAATGCCGCCGTCAAAAACATTCCAAGACGCACTTAAACCTATTGTCCACGATTCGCCGTCTGAATTGGGTTTAAACGGAAATATCTGCGAACTTAAGCCGGCGGAGGCAACGGCGTTGACGCTGGGAAGATATCCCGCCTTAGCCGAGCGAATGTTTGACTCTGCGCGTTTAACCGCGTAATCAGCCGCCGCCGCGTCGGGACGATTGTCAAGCGCGTAAGCCGTGCAAGTTTGAAGGTCAACATTATATTTTACGTGCGTCAATTCGTCTTGCGGATGAATTATCGTGTCGGCAGGCAGTAAAATATAATTATCCAGCGTCGCAATGGCAATGTCGTAGTTATTCTGCGCGGTTATAAGTGCCTGTTGCGCGTTGGCAAGGCGAACTTCGGTTGAAAGGATATCCGCCTTTGCAACGGTACCTGCGCGAAATTGGGCGTTGACGTTTTTCAAGTGTTCTTGCAAAGTGCGAACGTTATCTTCTTCAACCTTAATTAAATTTCTGCACTGAAGTATGTTAAAGTAATAAATCGTCGCTTGTTGACGAACAGCCTGCAGAGTATTTTCAAGTTGCAAGTCGGCAGAATTTATACCGTACCGTGCGGCGATTCGCCCTTCCTTGTACGAGGGGTTGACTTCAAGCGGCAGGGTAACGGACGCCGTTTCGCCAAATCTGCGGTGATGATCGCCGTAAGTGCTTGAAACGGCAGGACCTCCGCCAAAACCCCATTCAGCACCTAAAGACACTCTCGGTGCCGTCTGCCTGCGTGCATTTCTGAATTGCCAGTACGCACTTTCACGCGTAGTAATTGACTGCTTTATTACGCGGTTATTCGCCAATGCACGCTGTATCGTCTCGTCCAAATCCAAATTTATTTCTTGCGCCGCCTCTGCCGAAAATGAAAAACTCATAAGTCCCATTGCGGCAACCGCCGCCAATTTTTTTAAGCGCAACTTTTTTAAAATACGGCTGTAAAAATTCACGTTATCCCCTCCGTTTAGATCGTTAGATCGATAGATCGATAGATCGTTAGTGACAGATAAAAAATTTATCAACCAAACGATCTAAATCTAAAATTCTTGCTTTATGCCGAAATAAGCGGCACGGTCGTCTTTGTGATTTATATCGTGCCATTCACCCAAAATATAAGTTGAGTCGGCGATTTTGTACTGTGACTTCAATCTTACTTTTACGTCGTTAATGTCGTAAGCTTCGGCAGAGAATTTTAATTTATCACCCGCGTAAGCGTCAAGACCTATACCCGGTTTACCGGCAATAATTCCTGCACGTGCGCCGAAATCTGTACCAAATTTCTTACCCGCCTGCAAATTCCATTTCGTACCGTCGCCTATACGTTCCGCGCCTACGTCCAATGAAGTCGTGCCGTCGGTTACATCAACATTGAAATTCGCCATCCAATTTGACGCGCCGCCGCTGTACATTACGTCAACAGAAGGCGTCACCTCGATTTTCGACACTTTGTCGCTTGCACCTTGAACCTTGCCTAAAATGTCATCTGCGCGTTCGGATATAGACCTTGCGTTACTGACGGTAGCCTTTAAATCTTCCGCAACTTTCGGGTCGCCTGCAAACTTATTCATATTTTCCGCCATACTCGCAACATTTTTGGTCGTGTCTGAAATATTTTGCAGTGTATCTTTCAAAGTTTGCGTAGTCTGTGGATCTCCGGCGAACTGGTCAATATTATTCATCATGTGTTCAACCGACGCCATGCTGTTGTTCATACTTTGCAAAACGCCTTGCATTTGCCCAATCATCTGTTGCACGCTATCTTCATTCGTAGTGGCAATGCGGCTCATTACTGCAGTCATATCACTTATATTTTGTGACGCCTGCAACATGTTTTCACTCATTCCGGCTACGGATTTTTGAAATTTGTCATTGCCTACGATTTTTTGCACGTCGCCGAGAAGGTCTTCAACTTTGTTCATAACCTTGCTTAGGTTTTCAAACATTGAGTTCATGCCTGCTTCTTCGACGCCGAAAAGGTAATCGCCGCTTTTAACGTATTCGCCGTTATCGGTACTGGGAATTATGTTTATGAATCTTTCGCCCATTACGCCGACACTGGTTATTGTAACTTTGGAGTCTAAAGGAATTTTGGTTTGAGGAGAAACCCTCATTACAACCGTGACACTGCCGGACGCAGCGATTAAGTCATCCACTTTACCTACGGATATTCCGTTCAACTTTACATCAGCTTGCGGGGATAGTCCCAAAACCTGTTTGAAGTTGGCAAAGAATACAATGTCATCTTCGGAATTGAAATTAAAATTTCCTAAAGTAAAAATCGCCGAACTAAGCATCATAAGTCCGCCGATTGTAAACGCTCCAACTTTCGCTGCTGCCGACATCAAAACACCTCTTTGTTAATTAAGAATTAAGAATGTAGAATTAAGAATTAATGCGTAATGCGTAATGCGCAATGCGTAATTAGGGGTTAGCTTTTAGGTTTTAGAACTGCTGTTCCCTTTTCCCTAATCCCTATTTTAATCCACCACTCTGAAAAATTCTTTAACTCTCGGATCGTCAATCTTCTTGAAATTTTCAACCGTATCAACCGCTATCAAATCGCCGTTGTAAACCATAGCAATTCTGTTCGCAATTTTGCAGGCGCTAACCATATCATGCGTGACTACAATGCTGGTGACGTTAAGCGCCTTTTGCGTAGAAATTATCAGCTCGTCAATTCTGTTCGTAGTTATCGGGTCAAGACCGGAACTCGGCTCGTCATAAAAAACAATTTCCGGTCCGAAAGCAATGGCTCGTGCAAGGGACACGCGCTTTTTCATACCGCCGGAAAGTTCGTTCGGCATACGATCTTCCACGCCTTCAAGTCCAACCTGCTTTAACTTTTCGCGCACAATTTCTTGAATTTTATCTTTCGGCAAGTCGCTGTGTTCAACAAGACCGAAAGCTACGTTATCGCCTACCGTCATGGAATCGAACAGCGCGGAGTACTGAAAAACCATTCCCATTTTCAAGCGGACGCGCGTAATTTCTTTTTCGTCCATATGAGAAATTTCATCGTCACCAATCCAAATTTCGCCTTCACTCGGTTTAATCAGCCCTATCATAAGGCGAAGTAAGGTTGACTTGCCGGAGCCGGAACCGCCGATTATCGCCAGCGTTTCACCGTCCCCAATTTCCAAATTTATATTTTTCAGCGCCGCTTTTTTGCCGAAATACTTGCTTACATTTTTAATTTTAATCATTGGTTTTTAATTGAATTTTAATCATTGGTTTTTAACCGAAAGAAAAATTTATAGTGATACATAAAATTTAATCATCTGTAAATCACGAATGTTAGAAGGGCATTCAAAATAAAGATAACGATAATGGAGGCGACGACAGTTTTTGTAGTTGCCTTGCCGACGCCTTCCGCGCCTTCGGGACAATTCAAGCCGTAGTAACAGCCTAAAACCGCTATGACGTTGCCGAAAAACATTGCCTTTATCATTCCGCCCATCAAGTCATACATCTTTGCAAAAGTTTTTATCGAGTTCATAAACATGAACGAGCTTATGTCCGAATAATAAACCGCAATGAGCCAGCCGCCGAATACGCCGATAATGTCGCCGAAAATCGTAAGCACCGGTACGACGAACATACAAGCCAACATTCGCGGCACAATTAAGTAGTTGACGGGACTTACAGCCATTACTTTCAGCGCATCAATTTGCTCCGTGACTTTCATCGTACTAATTTCAGCCGTAATTGCCGCGCCGACACGTCCCGCGCAGACTACGCCGACAAGCACCGGTCCCAATTCGCGGCTTATCGCAATGGCAATTACGCCGCCTACCGTTGACTGCGCGCCGAAACGTATAAATTCATGCGCCGTCTGTAAGGTGAAGACAACGCCGGTAAAAAGCAATGTCAGCGACACGATTAACAGCGAGTCAACGCCTAAGTGCGACATCTGCGCGATAATGTGACCGATTCGCGGCTTGTGACAAAGTTGTTTTGCCGTCTCGACGTAGAGTAAAACTATCGTGCCGAATTCTTCAAGCCGCCGTATTACGAAGTTGCCGACTGCCTCTAAAATTTTAATTATCATCGATAACCACTAATTTCATAATTCCTTTAGTAAGTAGGGACGAGGGAAGAGGGAAGAGGGAAGAGTAAAGAGTAAAGAGTAAAGAGTATTTTTTTATTCTTAACTTT
>JAFTEG010000304.1 GCA_017453765.1 Selenomonadaceae bacterium | reverse complement strand
TGAGCGTCATAGAAATTCGCGGTCTCTGTAAATCTTTCGGCGACAATCACATTTTGCGCGACGTAAACTTTTCCGTTGAAGAGGGAGAACGCATTGTAATTATCGGCAACTCCGGCTGTGGCAAGAGTTTATTTCTGCGTTGCATTGAACTTTTGGAAACGCCGGACGCGGGACAAATTTTTATCGACGGTCAAGAAATTACGGCGCCGAATTGCGACATTGACAAAATTCGTCAAAGTATGGGCATGGTTTATCAAAAGTTTAACCTGTTCACGCATATGACGGTTATGGAAAATCTCTGCGTTGCGCCGGTCAAGCTTTTGGGCATGACGAAGATTGAGGCAGAAAAAAAAGCCGCCGAACTTCTTACGCAAGTGGGACTTTTGGCGAAGGCGCGCGCTTACCCTGAAGTTTTGTCCGGCGGGCAACAACAGCGCATTGCAATTTGCCGCACGTTGATGATGAATCCGAAAGTTATTTTGTTCGACGAGCCGACTTCCGCGCTGGATCCCACTATGGTAAGCGAAGTTTTAGCCGTCATTCGTATGCTTGCGAAAAGAAAGTTGACCATGATTATCGTCACGCACGAAATGAATTTTGCGCGGGAAGTTGCCGACAAAATTTTATTTTTTGCTGACGGCGGCATTTATGAACAGGGTACGCCGAAAGAAATTTTTGAACACCCCAAGCGCGAAAAAACCATTGCCTTCGTACAGCGGCACAAATATTTTCATTACGAGATTGACGACCGCGATTTTGATTTACTTGAAATGCAGGGCATGGTTTGGAATTTTGCCGAAAAGTACGGGCTTAAGACGCAGTATACTCATAAAATCCAACTTTGCTGTGAAGAGTCGATTTATACGATGATGTCCGGTTGCTACGACGCTGATGATAAAATTTCAATCGTGGTTGACATAACCTATACCGAAGCCGACGGCACCGTACAGTTGAATTTAACCTGCGCGGGGAAAAATTATAATCCCTTTGAAGATACCGACGTTGCGGAAGATGACTTCGAGGACAATTTAAGCGTCATTCTATTGCGTAAAAGTGCAAAATTTTTGGCGCATTCGTACAAAGACGGCTTGAACAAAGTTACATTAAGATTGTAGATTTAGTGAAGAGTTACTATCGATCCAACAACTATCGATCTATCGATATAACCACTATCGATCTAATTGGAGGTTGAATTTATTGCCAGTTATGGAATATTTGGAGCGCAATGCCGAACTTTACGGCGATGAAGTTGCGCTTGTGGAATTAAATCCTGCCGAACACGACGGACGGCGTATGAGTTGGAAAGAATACGGCTTAATCGAGTCAAACCGCTTTCAACCCTACCGCCGCGAAATTACTTGGCGCGTCTTTGACGAAAAAGCTAATCGTTGCGCAAACTTTTTACTTGAACGCGGCGTCAAAAAAGGTGACAAAGTTGCAATTATCATGTACAACTGCCTTGACTGGTTGCCGATTTACTTCGGAATTTTGAAAACCGGCGCCATTGCCGTACCGTTTAATTTCCGTTACACGGCTGACGAAATTTTGTACTGCGCGGAATTGGCGGAAGTCGACGTAATTATTTTTGGCCCCGAATTTATCGGCAGAATTGAAACTAACGCCGAGAGATTGGCGCAAGGCAGACTTTTAATTTTCGTCGGAGACAACTGCCCCAACTTTGCAGAGAGTTACCACCTGCTTGTAGAAAATTGTCCCAGCACTAAGCCGCACGTTGATGAAATTACTGAGGACGATTTCGGCGCAATTTATTTTTCTTCCGGCACGACGGGATTTCCTAAGGCAATTTTGCACAAGCACCAAAGTTTAACGCAAGCCGCGCAGATGGAGCAGAAACACCATTTGACTTCGCGTGACGATTGCTTTTTGTGCATCCCGCCGCTTTACCATACCGGCGCGAAATTTCATTGGATGGGAAGTCTCGTTGCAGGCAGTCGCGCAGTTTTGCTCAAAGGTACGAAACCGGAAATTATTTTGGACGCCGTGTCGAAAGAACATTGTACAATCGTTTGGCTTTTAGTTCCTTGGGCTCAGGATATTGTGGACGCGTTGGACAGAGGGGACGTGAAACTTTCTGACTACGAACTTTCGCAATGGCGGCTTATGCATATCGGCGCTCAACCCGTGCCGCCCAGTTTGATTAAGCGCTGGAAAAAATATTTCCCGCATCACGACTACGACACGAACTACGGCTTGTCCGAGTCAACCGGTCCCGGCTGTGTTCATTTGGGGCTTGAAAATATTCACAAGGTCGGCGCTATCGGCGTACCCGGTTACCGCTGGCAGTGCAAGATTGTTGACGAAAACGGCGCGGAAGTTCAGCAGGGCGAAGTTGGCGAACTTTGCGTAAAAGGTCCCGGCGTGATGACTTGCTACTACAACGACCCGAAGGCGACGGCGGAAGTTTTGAAAGACAGTTGGCTTTTAACGGGCGATATGGCTATGACTGACGAAGACGGATTTATTTTTCTTGTCGACAGGAAAAAAGACGTTA
>JAFTEG010000303.1 GCA_017453765.1 Selenomonadaceae bacterium | reverse complement strand
GGACAGAGAAAATTTTTTGGACGAAGATGTTTTGCGCGTACAAAATGAAGTGAGGCGCTATCACGATGAGCAAAGAATACATGACGGCGATGTCACTGGTGAAATGCAGCGGAGCGACGGTACCGGCACCGATACCGGTAATGTGTCCGGTAAGTCACGGGGTAATTTCATGCAAGACGCACCTGCCGCTGTTAAACGCCAATGACCGCATACCTTTTATGAATATAATGACTTTCGGCACTTGCAAAATGATTCCGCCGACGCCGGCAGGTCCCGTACCTTGCGTACCGGCGATAATCATGGCGTGGAAAAGTTGCGATATGCATTACTTTGTAGGCGGCGCACCGGCGTTGACTAAAGACAGCTTTCTAACCTGCACTTTCGGAGGGACGATAAAATTTCAGTAAAACAAATTTCAGTATCTCTCGGCGATTTGAAAATTGAAGGCGTCGACTACAAACAGCTGATTGACCTTGACATTGTGGAAAGCGTCGGGCGACACGGCGTCTGCAGATTTTCAGTGCTGGTTGATGAAAAATTTGACGCGAAGACGATTTTAAGCTGGGCGAAAACTCAAATTAAAGTTAAGGCGGACAAGGATATAATTTTCTGCGGAATTATCTGTCAGTGCAGGTTGGACGACCGCATTAACGTCAAGTACCTTCACGTCACGGCAAAAAGTTTATCGTGCAAGCTTGAATCTGCGCGGAAGTCCATGACTTTTCAAGACGCGAAGAAAAAATTTTCCGATATACTTTCAATCGTCGAAAAAGATTACAAGCCGGCTGAAATTACCTGTTGGAAAGATGAACCCGTTGCTGAAATGATTTACCGCGAAAATTTAAGTGACTGGGAATTTTTAACCGAACTTGCCGAGCGACACGGACAGATTTTATTTGCCGACTCTAAATCCGACAAGCTTAGAATCAGCGTTGGCTTTAAGGCGTTCAAAGAATTTACCGCCGATGATACGTTTGAACTTTTGCGCAAAAACGTGCCGATGAATTTTTTCAAGCGGCTTGAAGCTAATACGTACGAAGGCGCGCGGGCAAGCTACTTTGTCGACACGGAGCTTTTCACCTACGACGTTAAAATCGGCGTCGGCTACGGCGTGAATTACGAAAGTAAAACTCAAGCCGTCATTGCAAGTCACGTCTACTTTTACGATAACGTTTTACGCAATGATATTACTCTGCGTCACGAAGAAGGTTGCCGCGCAGATGCGTGGGACGTGGTTAAGCACTTCGACAGATTTTTTTATATTACCGGCAAAGTGCTTGAATCGAAGGACACTAACGTTAAGGTGCAATTTGACTGCGACGAAAAGCAGGACAAAAATTCCGCGCTTGACATTCCCTACGAATCGGCGGCAAGCAATTACCTTTACACGATGCCTGATGAAAACGACAAAGTTTTTGTCTACGTTGACCACATTCGGCAGGCGGCTATGGGTAGTCTTCGTGCTAAAGAAGTTTCGGACGATTATAAAGATCGCTCTTTCAAAGTTGCTAAAAATTCCGCGCTGATTTTTGATCCTAAGAAAACTGAATTTAACGCGGCGGAAAAAACTGCAATGACGCAAGAAGGCGACGTGAAATTTACTGCGACGAAGGATATAATTTTTTCGTGCAAGGGAGATTTAATCATTCAGTCCGCGCAGGGTATGATGCCGGATAATCAGCTGACTATGGCGGGACCGCATATGGCAGGTTACGCGCAGTACTTAGCCGGTCTCGGTCAACCTGCTACCGTGCAATTCAATCCCGCAGGCTCAACCGTAGGCAAAGTCACTTCCGAAATTACAAACAGCGGCACGAAGGCTGAAACGGTTGAACTTTCAGACTTAGCAAAGGAACTCGACAAGTTGACGGGACGCAAGGATAAAAATTCCGAAAATAAAAATTCCGGCGGCGGCTCCGGCGGCACGATTAAGCTTGACGGCAAGAAAAGTTCACTGCTTGAAGTTAAAGACAGCTCCATTGAGATGAAGGGCAGTAATTTGAACGTCAAGACACGCGCGTTAATGCAGGTCGGCTACATTCCTATGGCAGGCGGCGGCACCGGTTCACTTAGCAAGTTTGAAGGCGGCAGTCCCAAAAATCGCTCGGATCAAATTAACGCCGAACACGGCAGGGAAGATAGATCCCGCGTCAAGGAAAAAGCTGAAAAGACGCCGGACAATAAAGCAATTTCGCGCTGAGGAGTGAGGAGTAAGGAGTAAGGAGTGAGGAGTGAAGAGTAATTAACTTCTAACTTCTAACTCCTAACTCTTAACTCTTCACTAATGAGGAAGTTTTTATGGATTTTATAAAGACGTTGCCGGAATTGGCGCGGCACGAATACAAAATTAACTACGCGACGGGAAATTTCACGCTGAAAATTACCGACTACGTGCAATGCGATATCCTGAAAAATTTTATCGTGCAACGGGAATATAATTCGCTTGCCAAAACCTGGAAATTTAATATCGAAGGCAGACCGCAGAAAGTCACGTTGCAGACTCTGCGCGAAGTCTTTTTTATTTATGAAGGCAAAAATTTAATCGCGGTGCAAGATGAAATTGGACGCACGACGCGCTACGATTACGCCGAAAATCTTTTGACTTGCGTCACCTACCCCGACGGCACGAAGATAAAGTATTCATACGACTACAAAAAGAATTTGACGACTTGCATTGAAGGCGGTACGAAAATTTTTCAAAACGAATACGACGAATTTGGGCGGCTGGTAAAAATTACAGACGCCTCAGGTACGCGAAATTTTTTCTACGACGACAAAAATCGGCAGACCATTGAAAGCGGGCGCGACGACATTACGTACAAGTGGACGCGGCGCAAATTGATTGAAAAAATTTTTTATGCGGACGGCAGCTTTGAATTTTTCATGTACGACGCCGATTTCAGATTGAACTACAAACTTGCGCGAAACGGTGACGAATATTTTTGGCGCTACACCGACGGACTTTTAACGCGTGAAATTTTGCCCGACGGCATGATAATTTCCTACGAACACGACGCGAGCGGCAATTTAATCAGAAAACATGACAGCGACGGCAGGGAAGAAATTTATTTTTATTCGTCGAAGAATTTATTAATCGGCAAGAAAGTTCGCCTTAACATTAAAGATTGGCGGCGTGAAAAGTTTGAACGCGATATGGCGGGACGAATTTTAACTCACGACATTAACGGTCAAGTCACGTCCTACGCCTACGACGAAGAAGCGCCCGCACCTTCGCTGATTAAAACTCCCTGCGGCTACAAGTTCACCTGCATTTACGATAAAGTTTACAGGCTGTTGGAGGTCAAAACGGAATTCGGCGAATTTTTCTTTGCACATACGCCGATGAATAAAATTGTTGCCGCGCAGAAAGATATTTTTGCGCCGATTGAAAAGCCGGAAAAAATTCCGAATGACGCCGATATAAAAATTTTCGACGTTGGCGACAGGCTGATTGAGGTGCGTCAAAAGGTTGGCGATAAATTCAAGCTGGTGCGTTGGAAGTATGATTTAAATGACAACTGCATTGAGCGGCGTGAATGGCTTGACTTGCAGACTGTTCAAAGTGCTACGGGACGCGTTAAAGTCACGCAGTACGAATACGACGCGCAGAATCGATTGGTTTTTGAATTTGACGGCGAAAACGTCGCAAAATATTATTATGACTGCTTGAATAATTTAACGTTAGAACGTAGAGGGAAGTTTAGTTATTAGGGGCTAGGGGCTAGGAATTAGTAAAACTACTTCTCACTCCTCACTCTTCACTCCTCACTAAAAAATTGAAAGGTTAATTAAATAATGGCGCTATTACCAAGTAAAACGGAAGACGCCGTCGCTTTGCACGACATAAAAATTGACGGCGTGGAATTTTTGCAAATACTTCAACTTGAAATAAATCACACCGCAGGCGAATTTGCTCACGCGCGATTGACGTTGCAGGTTGACGACAAAAAGGGTAAAAAATTTTTGGAACAGGCGAACGCCGATAAAATTAAAATCTCTGCCAAAATTAACAAAAAAGACACGGTGCTATTTCAAGGCTACATTTCAAATTTGAGCCTGCGTACTACGATTGACGAAAATATTTTGACGGTTGATTTACTTGACGCCGCCTGCAAATTGGATTGGAAACGCGAAACTTGTTCATTCCAAAAACTTACCGACAAGTACGAGGACGTTTTAAAAACTGCGGTTAAAGACAGCGAAGGCAAAATTAATTTGAAAGTCACGGACAAGGCGATTGAAAAGATGATTATTCGTCTTAATGAAACGTCGTGGCAATTTATAAAGCGGCTGGCGTCGCACTTCAACGCAACGGTTTTCACTGACATTACCGCAGAAAAGCCTCTACTTACTGTCGGACTTCCTGAATCTAAGCAGACGATTGACATTGAATCCGCGCAGGTTATTTACAATTTTGACGACGCAACTTTTCAATTCATAAACGCCAATGAAACACTGAAGGCGAAAGGTGCTAAGGTTATTGCCGAAGATTTTGCGTCGGTCAATGTCGGCGGCGTTTACAAATATTTAAGTCTCGGCGACACGGTCAAGCTTAACAAAAAAGAATATCGCGTGAAAAGTTTAAGCCTTCGCTTTATCGATAACCTTTTGACGGCAAGTTACACGTTGGTCGGCAAGACCGCTTTTTTTGTACCCATTTCCGCGCAGAAAAATATTTACGGCAGAGTTTTTCGCGCGCAGGTTAAAAAGGTTGAAAAAGATAAAATTCAAGCGCACTTGATTGACGTTGACGAAAAGTACACGGAAGGCACGACGTGGTTTCCATTCGCGACGCCGTATTCAAGCGCGGACGGCAGCGGCTGGTACGTGATGCCGGAAGTTGACGACTACGTAAGAATTTTAATGCCGTCGATTGATACAAGTGACGCCTTTGCGCTTAGTTCGATTAACACCGCGCCGCTTAAAGAGCCGAAAAATAAATCTTTGAAGGCGCCGGGCGGCAGGGAAATTTTGTTAACGGACAAAGGCGTTGAGATTATCGCCGAACATCAGAAAACTTTTATTCAGCTTGACAAAGACAAGGGGATAAATATTGTTTCTGCGAAAAATATTAACATTCACG
>JAFTEG010000302.1 GCA_017453765.1 Selenomonadaceae bacterium | reverse complement strand
CGTTGTCCAAAGTGACACGACTATTAACGCAATGCCTATAGCCTGCCATAATTCCAGATAAAAATAATTTGCAGATTGACGTATCTGCAACTGAACCGTACACGACGAAAGAGTTATTGAAGGCGGTATGACGATACCCGTTGCACCAGCCGCCGCCATAAGTGCCGCAGAAAATGCCGCAGGGTAGCCGACGTTTACCATTGCAGGGATTAATATCATACCCAGTGCTGCAACAGTCGCGGGACCTGAACCGGATATCGCCGCGAAGAAACACGCAACCGATACCATTACGACGATTAAGCCGCCGCGCAGATGTCCTACGCAACTTTGTGCAAAGTCAATCAAGCGTTTTGAAATGCCCGCCTTCTCCATGACGTTGCCGCCTAAGATAAAGAAGGGAACCGCCAAAAGTACGAACTTGCTTGTTGCCGATGAAAAGATACGCGGCAACATTGTCATGATTGTATCAAGCGGTCTGCCAACGCCGTCAATCAACATTCCGAATACGCTGGACACGCCTAGACATATTGCTATCGGCGTACCGACCAAAAGAAGTGCCGCAAAACTTATGAAAATTACGGGACCTATCATTTCGCGTCACCTTCCTTTGAATTTATTGTGTCAATCAGCAGGAACAAAAACTCTATCGCTATAAAAAATGCGCCGAGTGGTACGAATGCTCCGAATATCCATTCAGGCCACTGCATACCCGCCGTAACCTGTCCATGAGCAATTTGAAATTGCACCATGCTGATGCCGTACCAAAACAGCGCCGCCGAAAATAAGAATGCCAGTAAGTAACTGCACGTCGCTATTGCCTTCTTCACACCGAATGAAAGTAAATCTACAATCGCCGTAAATCCCAAGTGCGCCTTCCTTCTTGCCGCCGCCGCCGAGCCGATTAAGCTGAGCAGTACGAAAAGGTACGTGGTAATTTCTTCCGAGAAGGAAAACGACGCGCTGAAAACGTAACGCGATACGACATTTGCAAATGTCAGCGCCGTCATAAATACCAGTGCTATCGCGCAGATGACGTCTTCAATTTTTCCCAAAACTTCACGCATTTCAGCCTGCACCTCCACTACATTTTCATGCGGAAGGCTTTGCAAGCCTCTTCGCCATATTTCTGCATTAACTCTTGTCTAACGCCTTGAACCTTGTCCTGGAAAGGTTTAAGCTGTTCCGGCGTTAAAGTGATAACTTCCATGCCGCCCTTGATAAATTTTTGCTTAAGATTTTCTTCATCATTTTCAACCAAATCTCTGCCCCATTCGCAAGCCTCTTTCGCCTTAGCACGAATCAGCTCTTGCGTCTTAGGCTCAAGACTGTCAAAAATCTTTGTGTTGGCAACGAAGAGATAATTTTCATACGTGTAATTCCAAACAGTCATATACTGCTGAATTTCGTTGACCTTAGCCGAGTTTGTGACGCTGAAACCGTTTTCCTGTCCGTCAATGGTACCTTGCTGAATAGCGGTAAAAGCTTCCGACCAACTCATTGCAACGGGATCTGCGCCAAACGCCTTCCAAAACTTGAAGTAAACTTCGCCGCCGGGTACGCGAATTTTCAACCCCGCAACGTCTTCCGGCGTTCTTACGGCGTGCTTGCCGTTTGTAATTTGTCTGAATCCGTTATGCGCCGATGCCAGGTAAGTCATTCCCTGCGCTTCAAGAAGTTTTTTGTAGTACGCGCCGCCGGTCGTGTCGATAATTTCTCTTGCCTCTTGATAATTGTTAAAAGTCCAAGGAATCGTAGCAATTAACAAATGCTCGTCCATAACCGCCATGACGCCTGCCGCATAAGCCGCCAAGTCAACTGCGCCGTCAGCAATCATTTCAATGCCTTTTGACGCATTGCCGCCCGCAAGCTGGTCGTTCGGAAACACGTCAACCGTAATATTCCCGCCGCTCTCCTCTGAAACCAATTCGGCGAACTTCATGGCTACTTTTGTGTCCGTCGCAATGTTTGTTCCATTAACCGACATAACAAGCTTAATTTTTTGGTATTCCCCTTCTTTACGCTCACCTTGTTGCGTATTTTCACCGCAACCCGTCGCAAAAATCAGCATTAAAAGGGACAATACCGTACAGAAAATCCTCCGCATAATTTCACCTTCCTTCCTTAAAATTTAACCAATGTAGGACGTTTACATAATCCAATTATAAGATTAGTAAAATATTCTGTCAATAGCATTTTATAAAATTTTTTCTTGTAAAAATTAAATTTATCAGCTAAAATACCAAAAAATTTTAAGG
>JAFTEG010000301.1 GCA_017453765.1 Selenomonadaceae bacterium | reverse complement strand
TTGTGCGCCCCGCCATAATTGCGGCTGTTACGTAATGTGCAACGTTTTCAATTTTGATTTATTCAACAGCCCCTAGTAGCAAGTAGCGATTAGCTGGTAGCTGTAAAAAATACGGCGCGGATGTATTTTGAGCTGCGGACGTCAATGCCGGAATTACTACAAGGTATGCGAGCTACATCCGCGCCATGTTTCTTTTTGTTACTTTTTCTTTGCGCCAAAGAAAAAGTAAGTTCAAACAGCCAAAGAAAATAACATTTAAACTCTGCGACAAAATATTAAAAATTTCCAAAAATTTTTTGTGTAATTTTTCTGAAAAAGAAGGAAGTTAAAACGTAACGGCGAATAGGAAAAAAAGAAAGACAAGTTGCCGAAATGCAACGGTTTTTAATGAAGTGTTATAAAAGACAGGAGATGGTTTTTAATGACTGAAGCGACAACCACAATCGAAAACAAAACCGGTATTCATGCGCGTCCCGCGTCGGTCTTCGTGCAGACTGCATCCAAGTTCAAATCTAAAGTTCAAATCAAGGCAAAAGGCAAAACCGTTGACGCGAAAAGCATTCTCATGATCATGAGCATGGGCTTGACCAAAGGCACGGAAATCACCCTTTCGGCAGACGGACCGGACGAAGCGGAAGCTGTAGCAACTTTGAAGAAACTCGTTGACGACAAATTTGGCGAAGAGTAAAACCTAATTACGCCGCAATTTTTTCGGGGAGGAGGGAGGATAAATTCTTCCCGCCTCCTTTTTGATATAAAAAGTGAGAGGTATATTTTTATGGCAAACAAAATTAAAGGCAAGGGCGTAATTTCCGGCGTCGCAGTCGGAACGATTTTGTTGGCAGGTCAAAACCTTGACGGCTATCTTGTAAACTATCAGCCGGGTACAAAAGCGGCGGAAAAGAAAAAAGCGGCTCAGGCGCTTGTAAAAGTTGCCGAAAATCTCAAAGCTACGATTGACGACTACACGGAAAAAGGGCTTAAAGAGCAGGCAGGTATTCTTGAAGCGCACCGCCTTTTAATCGAAGATCCCGCAATAAGCGAAAAGGTTGACGAAGAAATTGAAGCTACCGGCAACGCGCCGAAAGCCGTACTCAACGCTTACGAAACCAACGCGCAGATTTTCGAGGCAATGGAAGACGAATACTTCAGAGGTCGCGCCGTCGACATGCGTGACGTCGGTAAACGCATTGCCAAGTACTTGCTCGGCATTAAAGACCCTGAAATCGTCGGCAAAGTCATTGTCGCCGGTAAAGAAATTGAACCGTCCGTAATCGCGGGACTTCCTACCGATAAAATCGCAGGCGTCATTCTCGGTGCAGGTTCAACTACCGCGCACGCCGTTATCATTGCGAAAACCCGCGCTATTCCCACTGTTGTCGGCGTTGGTGACGGCATTGAGCAAATGGCTAACGGCGATCCCGCTATCCTCGACGGTGAGACCGGCGAAATTTTGATTCGTCCTACCGAAGAAGAGCGCGTAAGCTACAACGAAAAAATTAAAAAGCAGGAAGAACTTAAAGCACTTCCCGCTAAAACTCTTGACGGCACTGAAGTTGAACTCGTTGCCAATATCGGTTCACCTGCTGACGCCGATGCCGCTATCAAAAACTTTGGTGCTACCGGCGTTGGTCTTTTCCGATCCGAATTTGTATTCATGGGCAAACAGGACATTCCGAAAGAAGAGGATCAGTTCAAAGAATACAAAGCCGCTGTAGAAAAATGCGCAACCGTCACGCACGGCGAAGGTCTCTGCGTCATTCGTACAATGGATATCGGCGGCGATAAACCCTTGCCCTACATTCAAG
>JAFTEG010000300.1 GCA_017453765.1 Selenomonadaceae bacterium | reverse complement strand
ATTTTTATGAAGAAATTTTCATTACGCATTACGCATTACGCATTACTCATTATCCTAGCCGTAATAATTTTTACGCCGGTTAAAGTTATGGCTGTGGACGCATGGGCAGTGGCGGCACAAGCTCTCGGCGTCTACACGCTTTACCGTTCGACTTTGACTTCCATTTTATCAATGGGCAATGACGTAAACGCGCAAATGGCGGCTAAGCGGCAGGACGAAAAAGAAAACGGCGTCGACGAAAATCCTCACGACATTGCAGTTGTCGATGGGATTATGACGCGCCTTGTCAATAGCGGTGAATATGAATTGCGAGTGAACTCACTGCCGTTTATTTGGAATGTTAATGACAGCGAAAAATTTAATGCCGCGTGTTACCCGATGAATTACATTACGATAAACAAAGGACTTCTGCGCGTGCTTGACGCAGATGAAAATGCCATTGCCGCAGTTTTGGCGCACGAAATGACGCACGGCATTGAACAGCACTCCGCAAAAACCTACGCGCAGGCAGTAGCGCAGTCAACCGCCGCAACTCTTATCGCCGCGCAGATTGACAGTCGCGGTGTCGATTGGGCAAAACTTTCAGGCATGGTAAATTATTCCGTCGCAAAAAGTATTTCTCTGCCGGTTGAACACGAGGCGGACAAAGGCGGCTTTTTCATTATGACAAGCGCAGGATTTAATCCCGGCGGCGGCGCGGCGGCTATGGCGCGTATGAGTTACTATTTGCGCTACGAGACGAATGATTTTTTGGAATTTGATCCGAATGACAAGCCGAATGAACAGACGATGAGCGATCACCCCGATACAGATTTACGCGAAGAAAATTTGGCAAAGCTTATGTCCGAATACGGCATGAATCACGTCACCGTGACGAAGGTCGATAAAAGCTACAAAGTCTTTATTGACGGCGAAGAAATTTACACTGCGGCATTGCCGGGACCTATTTATAAATCCGCGCAGAAAGCTTACTACTTCGCAGGCGGGCTGGCTAAGGCTTTTCACGATTACACTTCGGCTGACGAATGGAATTTTCGCAAAGGCGTCGCGGGACATACGGATTTTTTAACGGACGATAAAATTTTTGCAGACCTGCGCGAAATTGCCTTTAACTCAAATATCGGTGAAAAAATTCGTGCCGCCGTAACTAAGGCTTATGAAAATGAACCTGCCGACGTTCGACAAAAATACCGTGACGAAGAGACTAAGCGCCGCGAATATTGGGACAAAGTTAAAGCCGAAACAATTTCCGCTAAAAAAGGTGACGCCAGAAAACTTCGCATAAATGCCGACGCTTATAATGACTACGGCAGAGGTGAATTGGCGCTGATTGAAATTGAGCGTGCCTTTGCGGCAGAAAATCAAGACGACGTTGCGGAATGTTTGGCGATTCGCGGCAGGGCTAAGGCGGTTGTAGGCGATTATGACGGCGCACTTGATGACGTTGATGCCGCTGTTGAAAGAGACTCTTCAAATTTGTACAATTTTTTAAATCGCGCGGACGTTCGGCATATGCGCGGCGAAATGGACGCGGCGTTGGCTGATATTGAACTGGCGCTGAAAATTGATGACAAAGTTGCCGTCACGTACAAATTGCAAGGCGACATTTACGATGAACTTGGCGACACCGTGAAGGCGGAGGAAAGTTATCGGCGCTGTTACGAATTGAGCAAAAAAAATCCCCGCACCATTCCGAAAGCCTACTTTGAAAGGATTGACCCCGATGCCGCTGAAAAGTTGCGTAAGGCTAAGGAAAAGGCGGAGGAGGAGGAAGATTAAGGATTAAGGATTAAGGATTAAGAATTAAGGATGAAGGATGAAGGATGACGAATTAAAAATTAAAAACTATTTACTATTTTGAATTTCGGTTATCAAATTTTCCGTACGTTTAAGCATTTCGGTAAGCTTTTCGCTTTTAACCTGCGCGCCGGAAACTTGACTTTCGACGGCTTTAATTTGTTTGTCGAAGTCCGCCGCAATAGGATTAATATTTACTTCCATCCACTGATTGACGGACGAAGAAATTTTTTCGCCGATATTACTTGCAATGCTTTCAAAGTTTGAAATGATTTCAGCGCGTGCCTGTCGCAGGGCGCGTTCTCTTTCTTCGGCTTTTTTGCCGTCGCGGTACGTAGACCAAAGAGAAAATACCGTTGCAATAGCGCCGACTGCCGCGCCGATTACTCTTGCGTTACCTGCAAAAAAAGACGCCAGCTTGCTTGTCAAAGTTTGTTCGGCTTGAAAAAACGGCAGACCTTTTATAAAGCCGCCTGCCTGACTTGCGATAAAGCCTGAAAAAATTCCCGCGTCTTGAGAAATTGCGGTAGTGACGCCTATTTCTACAACACTGCCTACAAATTCGCCGAGTGGCGTAACCGTAGTCAGTACGAATTGCGAGGCGAACTGCGCACCTTGTTGAGCGATTATCGCACCTGCCGCAATGCCACCCGCACCTATCGCCACCGCGCCGCCGCCTAAGCCGCCGCTTTGTACCGCGCTGAAACTTTTAAAATAATTTGCATTCACCTTCTGTACAAATGAACTGCTTTCATAATTTCGGATATTTGTTTCGGTATGCGATATAAAATATTTCGTACAGGCGTCGACTTTCTCAGCGTATTCGGCGGCAATTTTTTCAATGTCCTTCTGCGCGTCGTTCATCTTTCTATCGGCATCTTTTTCATTACCCGACGTCAAATCGTCAACAATCTCATCGGCAACGTCAACGCCGTAACGTTCGATTTTATTTTTTAAATTGCTTATTAAACTGTTAATTTCGTCCATACAAAATTTTTGCTCGTCCAACAAAATCTGTTTCTTCTTGCGAATCGTATCGGCATAAGCTGAAAAATCTTCCTTCTGCTCGGCGCTTGACTCTGCCGAAACTGCGCGAATCGCGGCGGCAATGGTATTCAGCGGCAAATTTATTTTTTGCAAAATGCCTTTCGCCTCAACAAATCGATTCAAATTCTCTACAAAAATATCATGTCCGCTTTTATCAAGGCGGCGTTTTTTTCTGCGCTCGTCCGTCTCTTCAAGCGCTTTAAAATAGGATGCAGTGTCGACGAATGAAACAAATAAATCGTCGGGACGGTACGGCTTAGTCACGCGGCTTAAATCGTCGGCAATAATTTTTTGTTGCTCCGGCACATTGCCCAATGCCGTCCTGTCTATTTTGTTTACAACCAAAACCATATTGTCGGCGCGTTTCTGTTCAATCGCCAGCTTGCGGAAGTGGTCGCCCATTCTTTGGCTGAACCCTTCGTTAGTAATAACGAAAATCAAAAGTGCGGCGTGGTTAATCTGTTCGTAGGTTATTTCGTCATGGTCGGGACGCAGTTCAGTATGAATGCCGGGCGTATCGACAATTTCAAGCCCGTTCCAATCGTATGACGAAAAATTTTGCGTCGTAATTCCCGCGCCTACTTCTACGTCCTCGCCTGTCAACATTTTTATAATACTTGACTTACCCGCGCCGTATTGACCTGCGAAAACCAATTTGATTTTGCCGCTGTCATCGGGGAAAACTTTCGGCAACGTTGAAGTATCGAGACCAAGCCGCTTAAATTCCGCCGTAACGTCCGCCAAAAGTTTTGCGCCTTCGTCGGTAAATTTGCTAAGTTGAAATTCTTCCATGCGTGTCACCTCTGTTTAGGGGATTAGGTTTTAGGGATTAGGTGTTAGGGGATTAGTGCCGTTGTTTACGAAAATTCGGCGATAATCGGAGCAGTCGCCATTTGTTGAGCCAGTTTAAATTTTGTAGCATTGACTTTATCTTTCGGAATTATGCTGTAAGCTTCTTCAGCCTCTTTCTCTTCTGTATTAAATTCCAACGGATAACCATCAACATAAAGATCACAATCCAAAATCATTTTAAGTGTTTCGGGAAGTGTTTCTTTCGGTTGCATTACAATAAATTTTTCGCCTAACAAGTCGGAAATGGCGTTGGCATTCAAATTGGAGCGCGGTGCCAAAAGTACGAAATGTTCGCCGGGTATGCGCATAAGATTCGTGGCATTGGAATATGAACCGGCGTTTACATAATCTACCGCCTCATCAAGCAATACGAAATTTAAATTTTGATAGTTATAAAATAAGTCATCAGCCATTTCAGCTTGAGACTTGCCGAGCCGCGCCAACATAAAGTGATATTCGGCAAGCATATACCAAAATTCATCAATAGCTTTCTCCACAATTTCCTTGTTGAAAACTTCAAAAGCTTGTGCATGCATTTTGTCAAGCATGTCAAAACTGGGGCGTTGTAAATCTTCGCGCAGTTTGGCTTTAGCCTTACGAATTTTTTCTTCTTTGCTGTCAGAGAAAAGCCAACCTACAAAACTAATTACGCCGAGAGCGATACCGAGCGGCGGAAAAGCAACGCCAATTAAACGAGACGCCGCAAATGCACCGAGACCGCCTAAGCCGCCAAGAGCAGCCGAGCCATACTGTCCCCACGCCGTTGTGCCTTCCAATTCAATGCCGGTACTCATTTTGTTTTTGAATGAAAGTGAAAGTTCCTGCGTCAATTCGTCGCTTAACTCCTTGCGCTTGCGTTCACATTCATTTGAAAAACTCTGCAAAAGATTTTGGTACTTTGTATCAAAGCCTAAATTTTGAAAAGCACGGGGCCAATTTTCATTAACATTT
>JAFTEG010000299.1 GCA_017453765.1 Selenomonadaceae bacterium | reverse complement strand
TTTTCTTTGCGCCAAAGAAAAAGTAAATCCTAAAAACCTTAAAAATTATTAAAACTTGAATTAGTCAACACGCCCTAGTTTTACGCTGAAATTAATTTTACGCTGAAGTTAAATTCTACGCTGAAATTATTTTTTCTTCATAAGCGCGGCGCCTGCATTCCACGCCTTACCGACTTTTTCGCCGACGACGTAGTAGCCGCTTTGGAATTGGTCAAAAATCAGCGCGTCAATCTTCGCAGGGTCAACCTTGCCTTTTTCGTCCAAAACACTTTCGTCCGCGCAGGCGTTCACAATTTTTCCAACGACGGCGTGAAGGTTTTCAGTCTGCACGACTTCCAAAAGTTCACATTCCATAGTTACGGGAAATTCTTCGATAATCGGCGCGTTGACGTGCGAACTTTTTACCGCGTGAAGACCGGAACGCGCGAACTTGTCAGGCATTTTGTTGCCGGTTGCAATGCCGAAAAAATCTGCCTCAGCCATATGCGCTTTATCGGCAATGCTGACAGTGAACGCCTTCGTAGCACGAAGATTTTTCGTAGTCTTATGGTCTTCGTCAATGAACAGCGTAATCTTGTCCATGTCGCTAATCATGCCCCACGCCGCATTCATCGCGTTGACAACGCCGTTTTCGTCATAAGCCGCAATCATAAGCACGGGCATGGGGAATACTGCAATTTTAGGTTCAATGTCTTTTTTCAATTCAATCACTCTTTCAAATTCTGTAACGTCTTAATCTGCAACGTTGTCCGCAAAATTTTAAATCTGCACAAAATTTTAAACCTGCGCGAAGTTTAAATCTGTGTGAAGTACCAATTCTGCTTGCCAATGCATTCGACTAACTCAAGCTGTTGCTCCGTCCAACGCATATCATTTTCTTCGTCAATGTAGTATTCTTTCAAAATGTCGAACGTCGCGTAATCGCACTGCGCCGCTTGAACAAGTTCACCCAGCCACGCCAAGCCGTCCTTTGAAACTTGCAAATCGTACTTGAGATATTCAACGGCGTCTTTGTAAATCGGTGCGCATTTTTTATCTTCGTGCTTAACTTCGCCGCCCAAATCAATAATGCGGTCGATACATTTCAAGACGTAGCCGCGCTCTTCCGCCGCGTGATCTTCGTACTGTTTGGCAAGTTTGTTCAAACCTTGTGCCGCAAAAATTCTTGACTGAATGACGTGACCGTCTGCCTGCTGAGAAAGTCCCGTTACTATCGCCTGCAAGCCTGCAATAATTTTTTCGCAATCTGACAAAATTTTTTCCTCCTCATTTTCGCCGTCAAGCGGATCGTCGACGTAATCAACTTCCGAGTAACCGGCGTGCAAAGTTATTTGGTGCTTTAAACCGGCGGGAATGAAGTACGTTTCGCCTGCGCTGTAAACCATGCTTTCGCCGTTGGCATTGAAAGTGCATGAACCGGTTACGACAATCGTCCACTGCGCGGCGTGAGAATGTTCGGGAAAGGCAACTTCATTTTCCGCGCTGACAAAGTAAACCGTGCCGGTCGACGTGTGGTCTACGTGAACTTCCAAGCCGTCAATGCCGTAATTTCTTGAGGGAACTTTTTTAATAATTTCGTGAAACATTTCATTCACCGCCGCAGATTATATTACAAAGCCTTAATGCATTCAACAATGTCAGCCGCCTGCTTTTTCGCCTTGTCAATCAGCTCCGCTTTCTGCGCGTCCGTCGTAATGCCGGGTACGTACATCATGGCGCAGGTGTAGAAAAGTTTTTTGAAGTCAAGTCCGCAAAGCGCCGCGTACTGTTGCAGTCCGAAATAAAATTCGTCAACCTTATGTTTCATTGCGCCTTCCGCCGAATAAAGATTTTCCGGCGCACCGACAGTAGTCGACGCGATAAATGATTTACCTTTCAACGCCGTGCCTTTTGAGCCGTACGCCCAGCCGTGCTCCATAACCTTATCAATGTAAAGTTTCAAAATGCCGGGTACGCTGTACCAATGCGTGGGGTACTGGAAAATGATAACGTCAGCCTTTTCAAGCGCCGCCTGCTCCGCCTTCACGTCAAATTTATAATCGGGGTAAAGCTCGTCAAGCTTGCGAATTTCAGCCTGCGGACAAAGTTTGGCAATTTCGTCCAAAATAGTTTTATTCGCGACGGAATTTTTCAAGCAGGGGTGACCGGAAATAATTACGATATTTTTCATTTTAAAATCTCCAAAAAATTAAATTTGCACTTTTTCAGTCAACTACCCCACGTCTAAAGACAGGGGCTTGCAGTTAGATTTCTCCACCGCGTTCGGCTGGTTGACTGCAGCCCTGCAATTTCTTGCAGCATTGATGTCTTTCGACAAAGTCGGGTGCCTTAAAGCTTACGCTACAACCGTTTGCCCGATATTTTAATTATAAA
>JAFTEG010000298.1 GCA_017453765.1 Selenomonadaceae bacterium | reverse complement strand
ATTAAAAATACAATCAGTGAAACGCTTATGCCGATTGTAATTTGGTGCAGGTTGAAAAATTTAAATCCCGCCGCCTGTGTCGCGCAGTAAATAATTGTGCCGCCGACCATTGATAAAAGTGCGCCGGTTTTATTTGCACGACGCCAAAAAAGTCCGAAAAGCAACGTCCAAAAAAATGCCGTCTCCAGCCCGCCGAATGCAAACATATTAATCAGCCAAATTAAACTCGGCGGCGTCAACGCTATCACGAATACCGCCACGCCGATTATCGCGGTTATCGTCATTGACAAAAATTTTATTTTCACGTCGCTTACGACTTCTGATTTACTTTCTTTGTAATGCAGGTAAACATCTTTGACAATCGCGCTTGACGCCACGATTAAAAGTCCCGATATCGTAGAGATTGACGCGGCTAAAGGACCGATTATCGCCAGTCCCACCAATTCCACCGGCATAACCGTTGTGATAGTCGTAGGGATAATGTTATCGACGCCGCCGTAACTTGCCGCGTCGCCTGTCAAAACTCCGTGCGCCAAAATGCCGGTGAAGTTTATGCCGATATTCATAAAGCCGACTACCACCGTGCCGATTAACATAGCTTGATGAAGTCCGCCGGTATCTTTGTAGCTTATACCGCGTACGACGGACTGCGGCAGAGCTATTGTACAAATGCCGACCAAAAACCATTGAGTGAAATAAATTCCCCACGGCATATTTCCCATTGAAAACGGTTCAAACATTTCGGGATGATTCGTTTCAAGCGTCGACATAATCTGTGAATATCCGCCGCCGGCTTGCAAGACGTAGTGCAGAAGTAAAACTATGCCGATCATCATTATCAGTGCGCAACAAGTATCGGTTAGTGCAACTGCGCGAAAGCCGCCGATTGACGTGTAAACTACGACGACCAGTCCGAATAAAATTAATCCCGCCTCGTAGCTGTATCCGGTGACTGCCGCGAATAATTTTGCGCCGCCTACAAATTGCGCCGTCATTGTGCCGCAGAAAAATAAAACTATGACGAATGCCGCGACTGCCGCCAAAAAATTGGATTGAAACCTTGCACGAATTATGTCGACGACGGTCACCGCGTTTAACTTCCGCGCCAAAAGTGCCACGCGCTTGCCAAAAATTCCCAGCACCAAAAAAATTGCCGTGACTTGCACGACCGCCATATAAATCCAGCCGAAACCTACCGTGAACGCCATGCCGGGACCGCCGACAAAACTTGAAACCGAGCTGTACGTTGCCACCGTAGTCATTGCCAGCACGAATCCGCCGAGTTCGCGATTGCCGACAAAGTAACTGCCGACGAAATTTTTTCCCGCCTGCTGATGCTTTACAAAAATGCTTATGCCGACCATTACCGCCATGAAAATTATCAGCGGCAAGAGTGCGGCTAAACTTCCACCGTTATTCATCTTTGCCGCCCTCCAAGTCCATATCTTTGAAAAGTTTTCTGCTTAAAATAAAACTTATGCCGATAGCAAAAAACCATACGCCGATACTTCCGAGCAGTGCCCAGAGCGGCAGGTGAAAAATTTTTACGTCAAGCGACGCAGTACCGAATCCGGCTATAAGCCAAAAAAAAATCAGCGCGGCAAGTGCAATTCCCGTGTATATTGCCTCACGCCTGACAATTTTAAATTTTTCCGCGTCGGTCAACTTTGACGCAATTTTTTTATTCAATGAAAAAACCTCCAGTCTCGTCTTGTTGGATCGATAGATCGATGGATCGATGGTTGTCGGATCGATAGATCGATGGTTGTCGGATCGATAGATCGATGGTGTTTAAGTACGAGCTAAAATTTAATTAAGGATTAAGGATTAAGAATGAAAAAACTCCTCACTCCTCACTCTTCACTCTTCACTCCTCCCTCTTCACTCCTCACTAAGCTCTGAATTATATCAAATTTTATTTTCAGCGCAATATCAATCAGCCGTTGCACGTAAAAAATTCAGCGCCTTAAGTTCACTGCCCAAAATATTTTCAACGTAGTGAAATAAAATTTTTTCCGCCGCATACACCTGCCGCGCAGAGAACGTAATTTCATTTTCCGCCTGCCAATTAAAATTCAGCGCCGTTAAAAAAGTTTGCCGCAACTCAGCCGTGTAGCTGTAACCTGTCACGACGTTGACGCAGTTTTCACAAATCGCGCCGCCTTCCGACAAACTTAGTGACGCATTGCCTTCAATCTCCCTGCCGCACCGTACGCAACTTTTAAAATTTAGTTGAAAGCCGGTGAACTCCATAAACTGCGCGACGGCAATAAGCGCGGCGATTTTCGGATTTTTTACGTTAAACGCGGGCAGGGAATTTATCAGCAGGTTGTAAATGCCGACTTCGCAGACTTTAGGCAAGGTCATTTTGTTGACAATCTCAAAAAAAATCGCGGCGTAACCTAAGCGGTCAATGTCCGCCGTCAAGTTGGGATAAAAATTTAAAACTTCGGCGTCACGAATTGTATCGACGTGCGAACCGTGCTTAATCTCCGCGCAGATGTGATTGAACATTTGAATTGCGCCGGAAATGGGACTGCGCGCCTTTCTGCAGTTGTAGGCGTTGGCTTCAAGCTTGCCAAATTCCTTAGTGTAAAGCGTCACGACACGATTGGCGTTGCCGAAATTCACCGTGTTCAAAATTACGCCGTCGACGTTAAAAGTTTCCATGAAAATTTCCCCGTGCAGTTTTTTTGTGATATTATAGCAAAAAATTTTTGGAATGATTAGGTGGTGTTGAGTAAATCAAATTTAAAGACTTTGCAAATTACGTAACTGCCGCAGT
>JAFTEG010000297.1 GCA_017453765.1 Selenomonadaceae bacterium | reverse complement strand
TTGAAAGGTGGCTGTAGTTTTCACAAAAACAAACGTAGTCCGAAAGTTTATACAATCGGATAGAGGTGTGTAGTACGCCGGAGAGTTTATCCTCTCGAATGTGTTTGTTTGTCTATATTTGACTATGACAAACACAACTATAAGGTTAAATCAAACCTGCGCAGAAGCCTATTACGGTCGCGGAATGACGTTTATGAGCGTTAAAGATTTTAATAGGGCTTGCAATGACTTTACATCTGCTATCAGTATAAGTCCCAATGTAGCGCCCTTTTACGCCGCACGTTCACAAGCTTGGTATGAATTGGGTAACAAAGACCGCGCCAGAGACGACATGAACAAATACGAAGCACTTACCTCCCCTACCGGTTCACTTTTCAAGAAACTTGCCTTTAGTACATTAAAATTAGTTGGCGGTATTGGTGCTATTGCGTTTGGACTTTCTGACGGGAATTTTCTTGACGATATCATTGACAAATTTTTTAAAAAAGATTAAAGAAATTTTGGGCGTGTTGGTTAATTCAAATTTATATCACTTCTAAATGATCTTAAATTGTACGGTGACTTTATCCGACATGACCTATCTGCGACAAAGTTTGATGACAATTTTTTCAAGCGCCTCAGCACCTGCGCGACCGGTTTTAAAATTAAAATCAAGATCCGCCAATTCCAAAAATGTCTCTTCCAAAATTCGCGGCGAGTAACTTTTGGACGCGTTGGCGATTTTTTGCGCAATGTAGGGGTGTGGGACTTCGAGTGGCTTTACCAAATCCCTGTCCGACGCACCGCGCTTTAGATAAATTTTCGCCGTCATAAATTGCCGAATATTTTTTACCAGCAAGCCGATAATCAGCGGCATTTTGCTCACGTCACGTAAAGAGTTGCGCAGAATCATAACGGCTTTTTCCGACTGCTTATTGTTTATCGCGTCGATAATTACGAAATTTGAAAGTTCCGGCGGCTCCGTCATAATTTTTTGCAACGCGGCGGCAGTGATATCTTTGTCGCCAACAAATTCGGCAATTTTGTTCATTTCATTTTCCAAGTACCAAAGTGAAATTTCCGGCAGAAGTTCAATCCGCTCTAAAAAAAATCTGCGCGCCTGTCCGTCCATATTTTTGCCGAGTGACTTTAATTTTTCATTCAACCATTCGCTGACTTCCCATGCTCTAAGCGGTTCAGCTTCCAAAATTGGCGCGATTTTTGAAACGGTTCTGTAAAGTTTACGCCGCTTGTCAGGCGATTCTGCCACGAAGATGACGTAGTTTTCAGGCATCATATTGTTCAAAACCTTTTCAAGCGAATCAAATTTGCCGTCCGCCGAAAAAAAAGTTGCGTTGCGTACAAGTACGACGTTGTACTTTGAAAAAAACGGCGCAGTATCAATCGCGTTTACCACGTCGGTAATCGGCATTTTGTCTTTAAAGTCAATCGTGAAAATGTCCTGCCGCGTAATTTTAAGTTTGGACAAAATTTTTTCCAGCGCCTTGTCAATGTAAAATTTTTCTTTGCCGGTCAAAAGGTAGACGTGCTTTAAGCCGCCGTCGAGGTCTTTCATAAATTCTTTAAATTTCAATTTATCACCGCTTTTTTAGGGGTTAGGGGCTAGGGGCTAGGGATTAGGGAGGAGTATTAATGATTAATCGAGATGCACGCGCAGAAATTAATTTAGCCGCGCTTAGACATAACTATACCGAAATTCGCCGCCACATTCAACCTGCCGCGAAACTTTGTGCCGTTGTCAAAGCCAATGCGTACGGTCACGGTGCCGTTGAATGTTCAAAAATTGCGATTGAGTGCGGCGCAGATTTTTTAGCCGTCGCCACTGTTGATGAAGGGCTTGAACTTCGCCGCGCAGGTTTTACTCAACCGATTTTAATTCTCGGCATAATTCCGCCTGCCGCCGCTGAAATTGCCGTTGAAAACAAGCTGACAATGACTGTTTCGGATTTTAATGCCGCAGAAAAAATTTCGCAAGCCGCAGTTAAGCTCGGTGACGTTGCGAAAGTTCATTTGGCGATTGATACCGGTATGGGCAGGATTGGCGTTTACCCCGCCGCCGCAGTTGACGTTGCCGCGCAGATTAACGCCTTGCCGAACGTTGAATTGGAAGGGCTTTTCACGCATTTTGCCGACGCCGATATTGCCGACAAAACTTTCACGCTCAATCAGCTGAAAATTTTCACTGACACTGCGAAAAAAATTAAACTGCGCGGAGTTGACGTTAAAATCTGTCATGCCGCCGAATCTGCCGCGATTTTGGAATTGCCCGCCGCACATTTGGATATGGTACGCGCAGGAATTATTTCGTACGGCTTTTATCCTTCCGCCGAAGTTAAGCGGACGATTGAACTCAAGCCGGTTATGAAATTAATTGCGCGTGTCGTCTACGTGAAAGAAGTTGCGAAGGGTACGCCGATAGGTTACGGCAGGGAATTTATCGCGGCGCGTGATTCTGTCATTGCCACAATGCCGATTGGTTACGCTGACGGCTACATTAGGGCTTATAAAAATTTTCACGTCGAAATTAACGGCAAGCTTGCGCCTATTGCGGGGCGTATTTGTATGGATCAGTTTATGATTGACGTGACGGACATTGGCAACGTGAAAATCGGCGACGAAGTTATTTTATTCGGCTCGGATTTAATTACAGGCGACGACGCGGCTAAACATTTGCGTACGATTAACTATGAAGTCACCTGCTTAATTTCAAACCGCGTCCCGCGCGTATACGTCTAACCACTCCTCCCTCTTCACTCTTAACTCCTCACTCCTCACTAAAAAATCTTTCAATCGCTTTTAAAACGCCGTCATGGTCATTATCAGCCGTCACGTAGTCCGCAACTTTTTTAACTTCGTCAATCGCATTGCCCATTGCCACGCCGACGCCCGCCGTCTCGATAATTTCAAGGTCATTGCCCGCGTCACCGATAGCCACGCAGTCTTTCACGTCGATATTTAAAATTTTGCAAAGCTCAATCAGTCCCGACGCCTTACTGATTCCCGCAGGCGACGCCTCCAAATTCGTAGCCTCTGCAAAAACCAAATTCAAGCCGTAATTTTTCACGCGGTCAACAGTACGGTTAAGTGATTCGCTTGACGTATGGTAAAGGTCAACTTTAATCACTTCGCCGGGATTTTCGCGCACAAACTTTTTAAAATCGTCACAGCGCACGCAAATTTTGTCGAACATACTTTGATACACGCCCATGCCGACTTGCGCCATACGTGCAATGTCGCGTTCACTTGCAATGGATTTATCCAGCGTCAAAAGGTGAACCATCGCATCTTCGGCAAGTCCCGCATCAATCAGCTTGTAAACCATCTCCTCTGAAACGGGGTGACTTGCCAAAACTTTTTTATCGGCAAAATCGTAGACAATGCCGCCGCTTAAAATTACGCCGAATCGCACGGCTTGAAATTCCTTTTTGTAGGCGGCAAGTTCGGCAAGTGCGCGACCGGTTGACACTGCAACATAGACGCCGCGCCGTGAAAGTTCCGCCAACTTTGCGGCAGTTGCGGGCGTTATTTTTTTGTCCGAAGTTAAAATCGTGCCGTCCATATCGAACGCTAAGAGTTTATATTTCATTTTGTATCCTCCAAATATTTTTTCAATCTGTCAATGTTCCCTGATTTAAGCAGTTGCCAAATTTCCGGCGTCAAAACTTCACGCCAAAATTTTATTCGCGCGTCAACGTCCGGCAGAGTATTTTTCAGTTCATTACGCCGCGCAGAAATAATTTTTAAGCCTTCGCCGAAATTTGCGCTGAACTCTTTTTCAAGCATTTCACGTACGAATTTTGAAAAGGCAGGTGAATTGCCGCCGGTTGAAACGGTTAATAAAAAGTCGCCGCGCTGAATTTTTGAAGGTACGGTGAAGTCGCCGTCCGAATCCGTCACGACGTTGACAAGAAAATTTTTACGCCGCGCATCTTCTGCCGCAATGCGATTAACTTCAACGTCATCGGACGCGGCAATTAAAATTAAGCCGTCAGAAATTTTTTCGGCGGAATATTTTTCATTAATCCAAGTGATTTTACCTGCAGAAAAAAGTTTGTCAATGTCCGCGCAGATTTTAGGCGCAATGACTTCAACCAGCGCTCCTGCGTCAAGCAAGCCGCAAATTTTTCTGTACGCAACCTTGCCGCCGCCTACCACGACGCATTTTTTATTTTC
>JAFTEG010000035.1 GCA_017453765.1 Selenomonadaceae bacterium | reverse complement strand
TTTTAACGTGGCTGTCACTGCCGCATTTCGGTGAAGTGGCAGTTTGGAAAAGCGGCTCGACGGTTTATCTTTGGTCGGCAGTACCGGCATTTTTATTTTTGTTGCCGTATAATTTAGGGATTAGGGAAGAGGGAAGAGGGAACAGTAAACCACTCCTCACTCCTCACTCCTCACTCTTAACTATGTTTTTACTTGGATTAGTCGCCGGTTGCTCGGTAGAAAATTTGGGCGTCACGGTAACGTTGCTGACTGCGGCAATTACGTTTTATCTTTACAAAAAAAATCTGCCGATGCGTTGGGCGGCGGCAGGAAGTCTCGGCAGTTTAATCGGCGTAATAATTTTAATCGCGGCGCCCGGCAATTACGTACGCTACGACGTGCAGGGCGAAGGCAAAGGTATTTTGGCACATATCGGTAACCAAATTGCCGGTAACGCCGAAATGCTTTTGTACCTTCTGCCTGCCGTTTTAATTTTTATCTGCGCGGTGAATGTTTTTTTGAGGGAAGAGGGAACAGGGACTAGGGAACAGAAAAGCCTGCGTCCAATTCGCTACCTTTTAATTTTAACTTTAATTTTTATCGTCTCATACTTCAATGACAGCTTGATAACGCGCACGATAAATGATTTCTTCGTCAACAACATTTTCCCGAATTTCAACACGTCGACAAAGTTCATTGAGCGCTTTGAAAATTTTATGTCGAAGTCCGAAGAGATGATAATTTACTGGCTGATAATTTTTCTGATTTTCATACCGCTGAAACGTGAACTCGGCGTGCGAAAAATTTGGTTTATCGAAGAGTTCATAAAAATTCCCGCCGTACGCTACGCGACACTTTTATTTGCATTGGCGCTGTTCAATAACTTTGTAATGATCTTCGCGCCAACATTTCCCGCGCGTGCAACATTCAGTTCGGTAGCAATGATTTTAGCCGGCATTATCGCGGTGGTACGTCTGCCTGAAGTTCGCGAAAAATTTTCAAAGCCGCCGGTTGTAAATATTTTAAGATTCGGCGCTGTGGCATTGGGCGGTTTCACGATAATAGCCGCGCTTGTCATAACTCATACACTGCGGCAGGAAAATGACTTGCGCATTGACGTGGTTGCAAAGGCGGCGGAAAAGTACAAGCCGGTTGTAAAAATGCCGCCGATAACTTTGAAAAATCGCGCACTGCGTCACGTATTTTTTGTGGACTTCGACAACGGCGTAACGCGCGACGGAGTTTGTAAATTTTACGGCATTAACAAAATTGTGGTGGATAAAAATGCAACGTTGCCTTAAATTCAAAGTAATGTTATCATAACGCCGTTTAATATCGGGAGGGAAAATTTTTTGGATAATAATTTGGATAATAAAGTTGATGAAACTAAAGCTGATGAAACGGAAGTTAAAGCGGAAAAAATTTCGGACGCCGCGTCAATCGTGGAGCGCACGACCATTGCCGACGTTTACCGCGCAGATAAACAGCTTGCCGGTATCGTGAAGAAGACGAAATTAATTCAGAGTGATTTTTTTTCGGAGCAATGCGGCAACAGCGTCTACCTTA
>JAFTEG010000296.1 GCA_017453765.1 Selenomonadaceae bacterium | reverse complement strand
GCCGCGAAGGAATTGGCGTCACGCAACATTACCGTGAACGCGATTGCGCCGGGCTTTATCGCTACCGATATGACGGACGTGCTTTCTGACAAGGCGAAAGAAGAATTGCTCAAAGGCATACCTGCAGGCAGGATCGGTGCGGCGGAGGACGTTGCTAACCTTGCGGCGTTCCTTGTTTCTGACGAAGCGGCGTATATTACGGGACAAGTTATTTGCGTTGACGGCGGAATGGCAATGTAAATTTTAACCGTAATAGCAGTTTTAGCCGTAATGATAGATTCGTAAATTACAAAAATACTTTTCAGATAAAAGTGCAGACGTAAATTATTAGAGGGGTGTGAATTTAGTGTCAGAATTTGAACGAGTTAAGAAAATTGTTGTAGAGCAACTCGGAGTTGAACCGGACGAAGTTCAAATGTCGTCAACTTTCGTAGATGATCTCGGCGCCGATTCTCTTGACATTGTTGAACTTATCATGGCTTTCGAGGAAGAGTTCAGTATTGAAATTCCCGACGAAAAGGCCGAAAAGATCAAAACCGTTGAAGATGTCGTGAATTATATCAAAGAAGTTCAAAGCTGAAATTAAAATTCAGGCAATAATGATTCTTGTAACAAATCCCGTGAAGTGGTAAAATCTTCGCGGGATTTTTTAAAGATTAAAATTGGAGGGATGCCGATTGAAACTTCCCGAACTTAAAATTGGAAAGAAAACGGCAAAAATTCCGATTGTTCAAGGCGGAATGGCAATTCGACTTTCTACGGCGCGTCTTGCGGCGGCAGTTGCCAATGAAGGCGGCATAGGATTAATCGCGGCGTCCGGCATGACTCATCCGGAATTGCGTTACGAAATAAAATTGGCGCGCTCTCTTACCGACGGCGTTATAGGCATAAACATAATGGTTGCGGCGTCCGACTTCGCAGGCATTGTCAACACGGCGATTGACGCAGGAATTGATTTAATCGTAGCAGGCGCGGGTTTTTCACGCGACATTTTTGAACTCGGCAAGGCGTCACAAACTCCCATTGTTCCCATTGTCTCTTCCGTACGGCTTGCGAAAATTTCTGAAAAGCTCGGTGCGTCGGCTATCGTGGTTGAAGGCAAAGAGGCAGGCGGACATTTAGGCACGGACGTTTCTGCGCGGGAATTGATTCCGCCTATACGTGCGGCAGTTAAAATTCCGGTCATTGCGGCAGGCGGCGTATTGAACGGCAAAGATATCGTCGACATGCTGAATATGGGCGCCAACGGCGTGCAAATGGGTTCACGTTTTGCGGCAAGCGTCGAATCAAATGCGGCGCCGAGTCTTAAGGAATATTATCTAAAATCTAAGCCGGAAGATGTCGTGGTAATTCAAAGTCCGGTAGGTTTGCCCGGTCGCGCAGTTCGTACGCCGTTTTCAAAACGCGTAATGGAAGGTCCGGTGCCGCCTAAGGTTTGTGATTCCTGCCTTAAGGCGTGCAAGCATAACTTTTGCATAGTGCGGGCGCTTACGCGGGCTCAGCAAGGTGACGTTGAAACGGGGCTGGTTTTTACCGGTGAGTATATGCCGCGCATTGAAAAGATTTTGCCGGTTAAAGAAATTATTTCGACTCTTGTCACCGAAGCAGAAGCGGTAATTTAATTAAGAATTAAGAATTAAGCATTAAGAATGGAAAGCTATTAGCTACCGGCTAAAATGAAAGGAGATTTTGATTTGGGAAACAGAGTAGTTGTCACGGGATTGGGCGCAGTTACGCCGATTGGTACAGGCAAAGAAGATTTTATCGCGGGACTGCGCGAAGGACGTAACGGCATTGAACGAATCACGCAATTTGATCCTGCCGAATATGCGTCACAAATTGCCGGTGAAATCAAAAACTTCAATCCCGATGACTTTATCGACAAGAAAGAGTCAAAACGCATGGACAGGTACGCGCAGTTTGCAGTGGCGGCGGCGAAAATGGCGCTTGAAGATGCGGCGCTTGACCTTGATAAAATTGACCGCGACCGTGCAGGCGTTTTTGTAGGCGCAGGTATCGGCGGTATGCCTACCCTTCACCAGCAGTACAAAAAACTTTTTGACAAGGGTCCGTCTAAAATCAGCCCCTTTTTTATTCCGATGATGATTGCCAACATGGCGGCGGGACAAATTGCAATTAATCTCGGCATTCATGGACCTTCTGCCTGCGTCGTCACTGCCTGCGCGACGGGTACAAATTGCATTGGTGATGCCTTCCGCGTCATTCAAAACGGCGAAGCTGATATAATGTTTGCAGGCGGCGCTGAAGCAAGTGTTTCACAAGCCGGCGTTGCAGGTTTTGCCGCTATGAAGGCTCTCTGCGCGGATCACAATGACGATCCTCACCATGCGTCAAGACCTTTCGACAAAAATCGCAGTGGCTTTGTAATGGGCGAAGGTGCCGGAGTTGTCGTGCTTGAAAGTCTCGACAGCGCCAAAAAGCGCGGTGCAAAAATTTACGCGGAAGTTGTAGGCTACGGCAGAAACAATGACGCTTACCATATTACAACGCCTGCGCCGGAAGGACAGTATCAAGCCAAGTGCATGCAACTGGCTCTTGATGACGCGAAAATTTCACCTGCAGATGTCGACTACATTAACGCGCATGGCACTTCGACGCATTGTAATGACGAAGGCGAAACTAAGGCGATTAAAACCGTTTTCGGCGAACACGCTTACAAAGTTGCCGTATCCTCCACAAAATCTATGACGGGACATATGCTCGGCGCGGCAGGCGGCGTTGAAGCTATCGCGGCAGTTGTCGCAATTTCTGAAAGTTTTGTTCCGCCTACAATTAACTACGAAACGCCCGATGAAGGGCTTAACCTTGACTACGTGCCGAATAAATCGCGTGAACAAAATGTAAACGTCGCCATTTCCAATTCTTTCGGTTTCGGCGGACATAACGCTTGCCTCGTCTTCAAAAAATTTGACGAATAGGGAAGAGGTATAAATTTTGTCGAAAAAAAAGAAAGAAGAAATAGTCCCAAAGGTTTTGGTCGGCGAAACAATTACGCTGAAGGAAGGCTTAATCAGCTGTCCCATTGACGCACCGCGTCGAAGAGTACTGCAGGCGTTTCAAAAAAATATCGGCGTGACGTTTAACCGAATCGAAATTTTAAACATAGCACTTACGCACAGCTCCTATTCGCGCAGTTACGGCAAGGTTTTTGATGACAATGAAAAGCTGGAATTTATGGGCGATGCCGTGATTGAACTTTCGTCCAGTACGTTGCTCTTCCACAAATTTCCCTCTCTTTCCGAAGGCGAATTGACTAAACTGCGTGCAAGCGTTGTCTGTCAAAATTCATTGGCGAAAATTGCGCGGCACTTAAAAATCGGCGACAAACTTTTATTTGACTACGGCGAAGAATCTACCGGCGGCAGGGAGCGCGACTCGAATTTGGAGGACGCCTTTGAATCGGTTGTAGGCGCGATTTACCTTGACTTAGGTTGGGAAACTGCGCGGGAGTTCGTATTCAAGCAGCTTGAACCGGAATTTAAAAATCTTACCGATGAAAATATCGCTGAAAAATTTCAAAAGACGTTGCAAAAAAATCTTTCCGACTACAAGTCAGCGTTGCAAGAAATGCTTATGGCGGAGGACCCTACCATTAAATTTGAGTACGTCGAATTGAGTATGGAAGGACCGCCGCACCAGCCAACTTTTGAACACGCCGTGAAAATCAACGGTAAAATTATGGGTATCGGTACCGGCACAAGTAAAAAATTTGCCGAGCAAGAGGCGGCTAAAAAAGCTATACAAAAACTTCAAAGACGTAAGAAAAAGAAAGCCGAATCAGATGTTGAAAAAGCTGAATCAGATGTTGAAAACGTCGACTTGAAAGTTGCAGACGCCGAATCTGAAATTACAGACAAAGAATCGGAAGTTGCAAAAACCGAATCGAAAGAGTTAATCACCGACACAGAAAAATGAGTTGATTAATTGAAAAATACAAATAAAAATTCTCAAAGCGCGAAGACTTCAACGCCGATGATGGATCAGTACAATGCGGCGAAAAGTCAAAATCAAGACGCGCTTTTATTTTTTCGCTTAGGCGATTTCTACGAAATGTTTTATGACGACGCATTAACCGCGTCGAAAGAATTGGGCTTGACCATGACGCACCGGCAACAAATTCCAATGTGCGGCGTCCCTGCCCATGCGCTTGAACCGTACCTGCAAAAACTTGTGAACAAAGGCTATCGCGTTGCCTTAGTTGACCAAATCGGCGACCCTAAAGCTAAGGGTTTGACCGAACGGCAACTTACAAAAATCGTCACGCCCGGCACCATTTTGACTGATGACGCATTGACCGACGCGAATAACAATTACATAACGCTGATTTATGATGACGGCGCGGATATTGCGCTTGCCGGAGCGGACGTGTCGACCGGCGAATTTTTTTACTCTCTCTACGAAGGCAAGGAGCGCGAACAAAATCTTTTCGACGAACTCTACCGCCTTTCGCCGCACGAAATTTTAATTGCCGATGACTTGAAATTTTTCGCCGACCTTAAAAAATTTGCCGACGCCAAGCTTGATAACTGCACCTTCACTAAATTTAATCCCGAAATTAACACGGAAAATAAATCTGACTTTAATGCCGGTAATAAATCTGACTTTGAAACCGAGAATAGATTTAAATTTATCACGCAACATTTTGCGGAAAGTGACCTGCCTGTTTCAGAGACTGCCGCCAATGCCGTAGAATTTTTGCTACGCTACATTCACAAGACCGTACGCACGGATTTAAATCACATTTCCAAGCTGTCACGCCTTGAAAACGGAAACCACTTAATTCTTGACGCGGCGACACTGAAAAATTTGGAAGTGACTAAAAATCTGCGCGACGGATCCAAGAAAAATACGCTGTACGACCTTTCAGACGCCACTAAAACGCCCTTAGGCGCCCGTTTACTGCGGCGCTGGTTAGAAAGTCCACTCATTGACGTAAACGCCGTAAATCGACGCTTAGACGCCGTAGAAGAGCTTTTCAAAAATTACACTCTTCGCCGAAATCTGCGCGAAATTTTAAAAGAGATTCGCGACCTTGAACGCCTTATGACAAAGGTTGAAGTCGGCTCCGCCAATGCGCCGGATTTAACCGCGCTGAAAATTTCTTTACGCAACCTGCCGAAAATTACCGCCGCAATGCAAGATGTTTCGTCCGATATGTTAATCGCCTGCCGTGACGGGATTAAAGATTATTCCGCCGAAATTGATTTAATTGACCGCGCGATTGAAGAGGAAGCGCCTACTTCCATTCGTGACGGCGCAATTATAAAATTCGGCTACGATGAAAATCTTGATGAGTACAGAAAAATTTCTGCGGATAGTCG
>JAFTEG010000295.1 GCA_017453765.1 Selenomonadaceae bacterium | reverse complement strand
TTCGGGAGTTATCACAAAAATCACTTCTTTCGTATAATTTTTAATAAAATCCGAATCGATAATTTTTTCGACGTGACTGTTGACAATCCTTTATTTTTCAAAAAGTTTGTCTAAGAAATAAATTTTTAATAGACAAATTATCTTAAAGCGGTTATAATTTTAAAAAATATGCAACTTAATTGCGTTGCGGGTGTGGCGGAATTGGCAGACGCGCCGGACTTAGAATCCGGTGTCTTATGACGTGCGGGTTCAATTCCCGCCATCCGCACCATGAATGAAATAAAAAAGGAACACTTGATTTTTTGTCGAGTGTTCTTTTTGGTTTGGTTAGTGAGGAGTAAAGAGTTAAGAGTGAGGAGTTTTCTAAATTCTAAATTCCATTACGCCTTAGGCATTAATTCTTAATTCTTAATCCTTAATCATCCACGCTCCGTCGCCTGACAATTTCAATTCGGTATCATGAACTTGATAAAGTGTTGACCTGTGTCCAACGCTGACAATCGTAGCTTGCGGCAAAACTTTTTTAAGCATTTGATACATTTCCAATTCGCGCGGCTCGTCCAACGCGCTTGTCGCCTCGTCCAAGAAAATGTAATTCGGCTTGTTCAAAAGTACGCGCGCAAATGCCAAACGTTGTTGCTCGCCGCCGGATAAAATTCTGCTCCAATCTTCAACTGCGTTCAACTTGTCGACTAAATTCGGCAACTCGACAAGGTTTAACGTCTCAATTAATTTTTCGTCGGACGGCGCGTCTTTTTCTGCGGCAGGATAGATTAACGCGCGGCGCAAAGTTCCCGTCGGCAGGTACGGCTTTTGCGGTAAAAACATTACGCGCGAATTTTGCGGCAGTGAAATTTTTCCGCTCGCGTACGCCCAAAGTCCCGCCAATGTCCTGAGCAATGTCGACTTGCCGCAACCTGACGCGCCCGTTACCAAGAGTGACTTTGAATTTTCAAGGCGCAGTGAAAGTTTATTTAAAAGTTCCCTGCCGGTAGGAAGTGAAATGCTTAAGCCTTCAACAGTCAGCTTGTCGGCAGAAGATTTTTCGACGTGACTTTCAATTTTTTTGACGTCGTTCATATGTTCGGTGAAGCCCGATAAACGGTGAATGACCGCCGCCAAACTTGCCAGCGTCGCGTAGGAGTCAATGAAAAAGCTCAAGGCGTCCTGCACTCTGCCGAATGCCGAAATTGTTTGCATAAGTCCGCCGAGTTGCATTTCCTTAGCAAAATATTTCGGCGCGGCTAAAATTATCGGCACGATAACCGCCAACTGCGCGTAGCCGTTTATGTAGAAATTTAAATGTTTCGTCTTAGTCATAAGCTTGCGGAAATTTTTTATTACGTCTGAAAACTTCCATGAAAAATTTTCCAGCTCCGAAGTTTCGCCGCGATAAAACGCAATACTCTCCGCATTTTCACGCACGCGCATCATTGCAAAACGAAAATCTGCCTCGTAGCGTTGCTGATTAAATTCCAGTCCGATTAACTTTCTGCCGACAAGGTGAACCAGCCACGTGCCGACGCTTGAATAAACTATCGTGAACCAAAACATGTAGCCGTAAATTACAATTTCGTTGCCGCCGAGTTCAAAAATAAATTCGCCGGAAAGTCCCCATAAAACAAAACTGAATGCCACAAGCGTTATGCTTTGACGCAAAAAGCCGACGATTAACTGTAACGTTAAGCTTACAAACTGCGAAATATCCTCCGATATACGCTGATCAGGGTTATCGGTCGAATCTTTCAAATGGTAGTAGGTTTGACCGTTCATCCACGCGTTGAGATAATTATTCGTCATCCACGTGCGCCAACGTATTTCAAGCAACTGCCGCAGGTAAATTGCATAAACGGCAATGCAGATGTATAAAAATGCAAGGAAGGTGAATTGTCCGATAAGCGGGAAAAATAATTACTGCTGATATTCTTGCAACGCGTTGTAAAATTCGTTGTACCAGTCATTGAGTTTTACTAAAAGAAAGACGCAGATTAAATTTAATGCCAAGACGATTGCCAAAAGTCCGCGTGCCTTCCATTTTTCTTCTGAAGACCAATAGCCTTTGAACAGTGTCCAAAAGCCGCGAAATAAATTTTTATTGTCCAAAAAAATTTTTCCTCCTTGTCAGCTTAGAGCTTAGAGAGTACTCCTAACTCCGCACTCCTCACTCTTCACTCCTAATTAATCAAAAAAATTTCAAAAAACATTTTCCCCTTTTCATTAGAAGTGCTATAATACTTTGAAAATGGATTTTAGCACAATTCTCACGCTAGGGGAAATTGACATGAAAAAAATTTTAATCGTAGATGACATGATTGTTTCGCTGATGATGACGGAAAATATGCTTGCCGATCAGTACAAGACATTCTGCGCGTCGTCCGGCGAAGAGGCAATGAAAATTTACCGTCAAGAGTTGCCTGACATGGTGCTTTCGGATTTGCGTATGCCCGGCATGAGCGGCTACGAACTTCAAATTCAGTTGCAGGAAGAATATCACGAAGTCATACCGTTTATGTTTATGACGGCGGATCATAACGAAGAGACGGAAAGTCAAGGCTTCGACAACGGCGCAATGGATTTCATACGCAAGCCCTTTCGCCCCGACGTGTTACTGCGCCGTGTTGCAAACATTTTGCAGACGGTTGACCAAATTAAAGGCTTGAAGAAAAATGCGTCCACCGATGCGTTGACCGGTCTTTTAAATAAGGCGTCTTCACAAATTGAACTTGCAAAAATTTGCAAAAAATCTATCGGCGCGTTGATGATGATTGACCTCGACAGTTTCAAACTGGTAAATGACATTCACGGGCATGCGATGGGAGATCACGTCTTGATAAATTTTGCCGATATCCTGCGCTCCGCCGTACGTCCCACCGACATTTTGGGCAGACTCGGCGGCGATGAATTTGTAGCGTTTTGTCAAGGCATTCATGACGAACAGGCTATCGCCGCGAAGTCAAAATTTATCAATGAACGAATCGTCGAGGCGGCTAAGCGTCTTATGGGCGAAGATATGAACATTCCCTTAGGCGCGTCAATCGGCTGTGTTTTCGTACCGATGAGCGGCACGGATTTTGCCGACCTTTACCAAAAAGCTGACAAGGCGCTTTACGGCGTCAAGCAAAACGGCAAGCACGGCTACGGCATTTACACGGAAGATGACGGCGCGGAAAGTGAATCGACCGAGCTTGCAAACTTGGATCAAATTGAAATGATTTTGAGTGAACGCGGCACGGACGAAGGCGCCTTTGTACTGCCGTTTGAAAGTTTTCGCACGGTTTACAGATTTTTAAAGCGTACGCGCGGACATTACAGTAA
>JAFTEG010000294.1 GCA_017453765.1 Selenomonadaceae bacterium | reverse complement strand
GTGTTGAATAATTCAATTTTAGATAAATTTTAAAGTTTTTTTTAAGGATTTACTTTTTCTTTTGGCGCAAAAGAAAAAGTAACAAAAAGAAAACATGTCCGCTGAAATCGCGTCCGGCGATTTGCGCGGACGGGCGCACGTCCTTGTGCGCCCCGCCATAATTGCGGCGTTTACTAAATTTGCAACGTTTTTTGAGTTATTCAACACGCCCTAGTAGTGAATAGTAAGTAGTGAATAGTAAGTAGTAAATAGTCAGTAGTAAAAATTTTTCACTACTAACTACTATTTACTAAACAGAAAGGAAGTTTTAAAAATGTGTGCAGAATGCGGTTGCGGAAATAACGGAAATACGCGCTTACAATTTATTGCGAACGGTTACAGTGAGGACAGCGCCAAGACGGTTGAAAAAACTTTACTCGGTCTGCCCGGCGTCATGTACGTGCATATTCACGCGCATGACGGCGAAACGACGATTGACTACAATCCGAAAAAAACTAAGCTCTCTGAAATTCTCGGCGTCTTTGAATCAAATAACGTCGCGGCAAATATTTAACCGTGAAAATTTTGGAGGTTCGCCACCTTAAAAAATATTTCGTCAAAGGCGGCAAGAAAGTCACCGTGATTGACGACATAAATTTTTCTGTCGACGCGGGGGAATGTTTAGGTATTGTCGGGCTGTCGGGTTGCGGTAAGAGTACCACCGCGCGAATCGTCGCTAAGCTTTTAAATTCTGACGGCGGCGAAATTTTTTTTTGCGGCGAAAACGTCACGACTACTACAGATTTAAAAAAGTTTTACGCGCAGGTTCAAATGATTTTTCAGACGCCTGATGATTCGTTCGACCCGCGAAAAAGTTTAGGTTGGAGCATTGCCGAGCCGCTGAAAAATTACGGTTGCAAAAATATTTCGGCGAAAGTTTCAAGCCTGCTTGCTGAAGTTGATCTGCCTGCCGAATACGCCGAACGCTATCCGCACGAAGTTTCCGGCGGCGAATGTCAACGCGCGGCTATTGCACGGGCGATTTCACTTTCACCGAAGCTTTTAATTTCGGACGAGGCTACAAGCGCTCTTGACGCCGATAACCAAATTAAAATCGTCGCGCTGATTAAAAATCTCTGTCACAAAAAAAATATTGCCTGCCTTTTCATTACGCATGACCTTGCGCTACTGCCGCACATTGCCGACAATGTTTTGGTAATGGACGGCGGCAAGATTGCGGAATGTGGCAAGCCGCTTGAAATTTTGCGTCAGCCTAAATCTGAAATTGCACGCCGAATGTTGGCGGCAAACTTTTTTTAATGCGTAGTGCGTAATGCGTAATGCGAATGTAGAATTAAGAATGGATTTGTAAACGGTAATTAAGCCCAATTTTCAATCTTCAAATCTTTGACGCGACAAAATTCTTTGACATTGTTCGTGACAAGCGTTAAATTAAGTGAACGTGCATGAGCTGCTATCAAAAAATCATTTCCGCCTATTGGTTTTCCTTGTTTCTCTAAATCGGCTCGAATATTTCCATATTCCGCCGCCGCTTTACGATCGAAAGAAACAACCTCAATGCCTGACAAGAACATTGTAAGCGCGAATTTATTTTTCAGCGGTGAACTGCTTTTACATACACCAAATTCCAGCTCCGCCAGCGTAATTGACGAAATACATATGTCTCCTGCATCGCATAATGAAAATTTTTCAAGTGCCCTTACAGGCTTTTTCTTCATAATGTACACGCAGATATTAGTATCAAGCATATATTTCATAGTAACTTATTTTCACGAGTGCCGTCATAATCTTCCATAAAATCCGGCGTAAACATATCAATACCGGCTAAAACGCCTGCCAACGGTTTACCCTTAGGCAAAATAACTACAGCTTCGCCGACACGATTTACTAAAACTTCGTCGCCTTCAAAACTGCACTCTTTAGGTAATTTTATAAGTTGATGTTCGCCATCAAAAAAAATTTTTGCTCTTTCCAATTAAATCCCCTCCACATAAACCGCAAGAGATAAAAATAATTCTTAATGCTTAATTAGCTTATACCATAGCATTAAAAAAATTACAAGAAAAATTTTTTATGCGCCAAAAAAATCTGCGCGAAATTCATTGAATCTGTCGTCAAGAATCGCTTGCCGCATTGCCGCCATAAATCTCTGCAGGTAGCGCAGATTATGAAGAGTTAAAAGCCTTAAGCCGATAATTTCATCTGCGCGGACAAGGTGCCGAATGTAAGCGCGGGTGAAATTTTTTTTGCAAGCATAACAATCGCAGTCACTTTCAAGCGGCGTAAAATCTTCGGTGAACTCGGCATTTTTAATGACAAGCCTGCCGCGCGCAGAAGTTTTGGGCGACACCATAGCCATGCCGTTACGCGCAACACGAGTGGGAAAAACGCAGTCAAACATATCGACGCCGCGCATAACGCCTTCAATCAAGTGATCGGGAGTGCCGACGCCCATTAAGTACCGAGCTTTATTTTCCGGCAAAAATTTTGTCGACACCTCAAGCATTTTGTACATAATTTCTTTAGGTTCACCGACACTCAAGCCGCCGATTGCACAGCCTGCAAAATCCAGCGACGCAATAAATTTCGAGCTTTCTTCGCGCAGGTCTTCATACATACCGCCTTGACAAATGCCGAAAACCGCTTGACCTGCCGCCGCCGCGTTCAAACTTCTTTCCGCCCAACGGTGAGTACGTGCGGTAGAATTTTTCGTGTAGTTATAATCGGCGGGGTACGGTATGCATTCGTCAAACGCCATTGAAATATCGGAGCCGAATTTGAATTGTGTCTGAATCGAAATTTCCGGCGACAAAAATTTTTTCGCGCCGTCAATGTGCGAATTGAACATCACGCCTTCTTCCGTAATTTTGCGAATCGTCGACAGGCTGAAAACTTGAAAGCCGCCGCTGTCAGTCAAAATGCCTTTGTTCCAATGCATAAATTTATGAAGTCCGCCTGCACGCTGAATTAAGTCCGCAGTAGGACGTAAAAATAAATGATACGTGTTGCCTAAAATAATTCCCGCGCCTAAATCTTCCAATTCGTCCGGCGAAAGGGTTTTCACCGTAGCTTGAGTGCCGACAGGCATAAAAATAGGCGTTAAAAAATCTCCGTGCGGCGTATGCAAAATTCCTGCGCGTGCGCCGGTAAATTTATCTTTGTGAATAAGTTCGTACGTTACAGACATAATTTCTCCTTTAGTAAATAGTTAATAGTTAATAGTTTTATCCAATAACTACTATTCACTATTCACTAACCCTAAGAAAGGTGGTTTAATTTTGGTTGAAAGTAATTTTATCACAGCCGAAGAATATTTGAAACATTTTTATGAAGTCCCGCCGTTGCCGAATTTGCCGCTTGCCGACGAAGATTTCATTTTGCATTGGCATGAGGCAGAAAAAAATGCCGCGATAGATTTTTTACAAAGTCTCTACGGCATGGATTTTAATTTTGATTGGCGCAATGTCGACGCCATAAAAATTTCGTTCATACAGACGCACGCCGGTAAGTTGCCTTCGATTTACATGGAGAATCACGACGACTTCACGGCGCTTAGCAGTTTTGTAAGCGGCAGGATTGAAATTAAACCGTTGCCCGTCACGGTAAACGCCTTCACAATCCCGGTGAAAATTCGCGGCGTCCGTCACAAAGTTATCCTGCTGAATCGCGCACCGTACAGCAACGTTGCCGCAGAAAAATTAAATTTGAGTGACGAAGATTGGCTGGAAAAATCTCAAAAAATTCGTCTGCGTCACGAATCTGCGCATTACGAGACATTGCGGCTTTTCGGCGGCATGAAAAGTCACGCGCTTGACGAAATTTTAGCTGACGCCGTTGGTCAAGTTGCGGCGTTTGGAAATTTCAGTGCGGCGCGTCAAAAAATATTTTTCGGCTTAAACGGCGGAGAATGTACCGGACGCTTGAGTTTTTACGTGCAAAAGGTTTTGCCTGCCGAAAGAGAGAAGGTTTACCGCGCAGTTGACTGCGTGCTTGATAAGATTGAGGGCGAAATTTCAAACTGCAATGACTTGGAAATTATTTGCCGAATCGCCGGTAAAAGTATTGCGGACAGGTTAGCTAACGGCTAAAATCCCTCTACAAGCTACCGGCTATTATAACAGGAGTGATGCGAATGAATGAAAGTTACACGCCGCAGAAAGGCGATTTTGAATTTTTAACCGACAGAAATATTGAAGTCGATTTAAATTTTGCGTCGCAGGGATATTGGAAAGGCGTCGCGGTACACTTTTTTAAAAATAAATTTGCAATGACCGGCTTGGTTATCGTCGCGGCAATGATTTTTTTAGCTGTCTTTGCGCCGATTGTCAGCCCGTACGCATATGACGAAATTGTAGAAGTGACGGTGAACGGTGAACAGATTATTGCAAAAAATTTAGCGCCACTTGAAAGTGACGCGCAGGGTTTATTTGCGGACAAAACTTTTTTATTCGGCACGGACGACATGGGACGCGATTTGTGGACGCGAACTTGGGACGGCGCAAGAGTGTCGCTGATAATTGCCTTTGTCACGATTTTAATTGATATGATTATCGGCATGAGCTATGGTTTAATCTCCGGCTACTTCGGCGGCTACGTTGATGATTTTTTACAGCGCGTCGTTGAAGTTATCAGTAGCATTCCGACGCTTGTAATAATTTCAATTCTTGCAATTTTTATGCCGAAAGGTATGTGGCTCGTCATTTTTTCGCTGATTATAACGGAATGGATCGGCATGAGCAAAATTGCACGCGCAGAATGTTTGAAGATTAAGGAGCGCGAATACGTTTTGGCAAGCCGCACGCTCGGCGCAAGCAGTTTTCACATAATTTTTAAGCAGATTTTGCCCAACACTATTGGACCGATTATCACGCAGGTTATGTTTTCAATCCCCGTTGCAATTTTCACCGAAGCGTTTTTAAGTTTCGTCGGCGTCGGAATTGTCCTGCCGCAATGTTCGATAGGTTCACTGATTGAGGCGGGATTTAACAGCATTACGATTTTGCCGTACCAAATTTTGCCGCCGATAACGGTTTTGGCGCTTTTAATGTTGGGATTTAATTTAATCGGTGACGGACTGCGCGAGGCGTTGGCACCAAAACTTGAAGACATGTAGGGAATTAAGGATTAAGAATTAAGAATTAAGGATTAAGTATGTAGAATTAGAAGATAACGGCTAAAAGCTAGGGCGTTTTGAATAACTCAAAAAACGTTGCAAATTTAGTAAACGCCGCAATTATGGCGGGG
>JAFTEG010000293.1 GCA_017453765.1 Selenomonadaceae bacterium | reverse complement strand
GTACGACTAAGCGCGGTATCGGTCCCTGCTACATGGACAAGGCGGACAGAATCGGCATTAGAGTTTGTGATTTAATTGACCGCGAAGATTTTGCAGAAAAATGCCGCGTAGTTTTGGAGCAGAAAAATTTTTTGCTCAAGCAGATTTATAATCACGAGCCTTTAAGTTACGAAGAAATTTTGCAAGAATACGAAGGTTACGCGGAAAAAATTACGCCGTACGTCTGCGATACGATAACGCTTTTAAATGAGGAAGTCGACGCCGGTAAAAAAATTCTCTTTGAAGGCGCGCAGGCTACCATGCTTGATATTGACTACGGCACTTATCCCTACGTCACGGCAAGTCACCCGATTTCCGGCGGCGTTTGCGTAGGGGCTGGCATTGCGCCGAAAAAAATCGGTAAAGTTGTCGGCGTTGTCAAGGCATATTGTACGCGCGTCGGCGAAGGTCCCTTCCCTACTGAGCAACTTAACGATATCGGCGACAGGCTTAGGACGGCGGGGCATGAATTTGGCACGGTGACGGGACGGCCGCGCAGAACCGGTTGGCTTGACGCTTGCGTTGTAAGGTATGCGGGACATCTTTCCGGCGTTGACTGCATGGCGGTTACGCGCCTTGACATTTTGGACGGCTTTGACGAAATTAAAATGTGTACCGCCTACGAAGTCGACGGCAAAATTATTAATGACATTCCCGCCAGCTTAAAAGTTTTGGCGAAGGTTAAGCCGGTTTATGAAACTTTTGCAGGTTGGAAGACGAGCATTTCAGACATTCGCAACTACGCCGATTTACCTGCCAACGCGAAAAAATATCTTGAACGTATGGCGGAGGTCACGAAAATTAATTTAGGCATTATCTCCGTAGGTCCGAATCGCGACCAAACCATTATTGTTGACGAAAATATTTTTTAATGGATTGAGATTTATCCTGACGCATTGAATAAACTTACATGATTTTTTAGGCTTAAAAGTTTTTATCTCCGATGAAAAAATTTTCTCGGAGATTTTTTTGAGTATTGAGTTTGTAAAAATTTTCTTGCCGCTTTTGTAATTCTTTTTTTACTTACCGGCATCACTAAAATAAAAAAGCCGCTCTTAAAATAAAAAAGCCGCTCAATTACGGGCGGCGTTTTTTAGTGTCGGTCTAAATTTTTTTTAAGTTCGACGGTGAATTTTGTACCTTGACCCAGTTCAGAGTCCACAAAAATTTGCCCTTCGTGCAGGCGTAAAATTTCTGTAGCGATTGAAAGCCCCAAGCCGTTGCCGCCCATTTCGCGGGAGCGTGCTTTATCGACGCGGTAAAACCTTTCAAAAATTTTGTCCTTATCCTCCGGTGCAATGCCGATGCCGCTGTCCGACACCGAAAATATGACTTTCTGTTCGTCTTCGCCGTCAAACCTTACCGCAACGGTACCGCCGCTCGGCGTGTACTTAATCGCGTTGTCGACAAGAATCAAAATCAGCTGTTTAATCTTCTGTTCGTCGCACCGAATGATAATTTTTCTGAACCCTTCGCCGGTGAGTAAAATTCCCTTCTTTTCGGCAAGCGGTTTCATCATACGTACGTTTTGCGTCAAAATTTTACCCAAGTCCGTCTCTTGAATTTTAACTTTCAGCGCGTTATTGTCACTGCGCGCAACCATCAGCAAATCGCTGACAAGCTTTGACATTTTTTTTACTTCGCTTTTAACGTCGCCGATAACCTCTTTTAAAAACGGATTGTTGATTGACGGGTCTGCCAAAAGTAAATCGGCGGACGCCATGACTACGGCAAGCGGCGTGCGCAGTTCATGTGACGCGTCGGCGGCAAATTGTTTTTGCTTGTCGTACGCCTCTTTCAGCGGGATTATCGCACGTCCCGCCATTAAGTGACCGAAGAAGGACGCCACTGCCAGCGCGATTATGCCTAAAATTACAAGCATGTATGTTGCCTTGCGCAGACCGGAATACAGCGCCGTCACGTCTTTGCCTACGTAAATTCTCTGTTCGATATCGCCGACTTGAATAATTTTTGTAGTCATCATCACGTTTATAAGGCGTCCCGATTCACTCGGCAGGTTGAAGACTTGAACTTCCGCATTAACAAATTTTTCCGGCGTCATAAATTCTAACACGAAAGGTTCAATACGAAATGACGCGCGCACAAAATCAAGCAGTTGCCCTTCCGTCGTGAAGATCTAAAAAAATAATCGGTCGTTGGTATTTTTGTAGTAGCGATTTTCATCAACGGTCGTGCTGGGGTGGCGAAGGTGGTACGCCTGCGTCTCGGCAATTTCGTCCGCCGCGTCCGAAAGTTCCTGCGCCTGCTCTGAAAACATTGACCAATCCATTGACACGTGCACCAAAAAAATCAGCAGGATTAAAAAAATCCCCATGATTGTTGAATACACCAGCGTCAAGCGCAGGCGACTGTTTCTGAAAATTTCCACTGTCCACTACTCACTATTAACTATTAACTATTAACTAGGGGCTGTTGCTAAATCCGACTTTTTAAAAAATTTTTATTTTAACCTTTTGAACCTACTTTCTTTTGGCGCAAAAGAAAGTAGCAAAGAAAACATGGCGCGGATGTAGCTCGCATACTTTGTCTTAATTCCGGCGTTGACGTACGCACAAGGTTACGATAAATCTAACGTTGACGTCCGCAGCTCAAAGTACATCCGCGCCGATTTTTTTTGAATTTGAATTTACAAACAACCCCTACTTACTACTCACTATTTACTACTTACTACTCACGCTTCAAGGCGATAACCGATTCCGCGTACCGTCTTAATTGAAATACTGCCGTCAACCTCATTCAACTTCTTGCGCAAAATCTTCATGTACGAATCAATGTTGTTCGACGTGATATCGCGTTCAAGTCCCCAAATTCTGTCCAAAATAATTTCACGCGGCACTACAACGCCCAAATTTTGCGAAAGTAAATCGAACAGCTGAAATTCGCGCGGTGAAAGTTATATGACTTGATTTTTCTTTTTTAAAACTTT
>JAFTEG010000292.1 GCA_017453765.1 Selenomonadaceae bacterium | reverse complement strand
TCTAAATCGTGGCGGGTGGGCATATTATTTTTAAAGTTTTGATACTCCCAGCCCATGCCGTAGACAACCTTTGCGCCGGTTTCTCGCGCCTTCTTGACGGTATTGGGGACAATTTCATTTAAAAATTTATCCACGGTATCTTCATAGGCAATCATAGTACCGATTGACTGAACGGCGTAAGCTGATAGATAATGCGCGTGACCGTTGCCGCACGAAGGCATTACAAGCCCTTTGCCGGTGTAGTCAATAATTTCAGTCTTGCCCTTTTTGATAAACGGTTCGGCACCTTTCTTGTCGCCGACGTAGATAAATTTGCCGTCCTTCACTGCGAACGCGTCTACAATTTTATTATTTTCGGACGTGAAAATTTTGCCGTAAACCACAAGGTCGGCTGTAGTATTACCTGCGGCAAAAGCTGTTTCGTCCGACAAAAGACCAAACGTATTAACCGCCACTAATCCCAGCGCGGCAGTCTTCACGAACTCTCTGCGCGTTATGTCTTTCATAATAACACCCCTTCATTAAAAATTTATATAGAAATTGATTTTTTTAATCAATTCGACATATTAAGAGAGTATACCTTCACGGTTTGTATTGCCGTTGCTTATGCGAAAGTCAAGCCACCGATTTAAGGCGTGTTTTTTTTGCAGGTGTAAAACTTTAAACTTTTTGCGGAATGTGGTATATTAGGCAAAATTTTTTAATAAGGAAAGGCAAAAATCTTAAATGATTACTCACATAACTCAGTCCCCTTACGGGACGGTAAAATTGGCAGAAAAAGTAGCAAAGCGCGTGCGTGAAGGCACGGTAATTTGTTTGGAAGGCGATTTGGGCGCGGGCAAGACTTTGTTAGTTCAAAGTATGGCGCGGACGCTCGGCGTACAAGGCGAAGTTACCAGCCCGACTTTCAATCTTATGAACATTTATGAAGGATTTTGTCCCATTGTTCATTTTGATTTGTACCGCATTCAAAACGAAGATGAACTCGAAGAGATCGGCTTTTATGAATACACGGATTTTCCGGAAGGGATTGTGTTTATTGAGTGGGCGGAAAAATTTCCTGACGCGTTGCCGGAAAATTACGTGAAGATTGAGATTGAACGCATTAAGGATTCAAAGAATATGCGGCGAATAAATTTTTCTTGCGTCGGCGAAGAGCATGAAGATTTTATAAATGAGTTGGGCGACTTCGTAAGCAGGGATGATTGATTAGGGAAGAGGGATTAGGGAAGAGGTAACAGTAATTTTGAGCCGTCGATTTTTCATAAAACTTTTGTTAAGCTTAGGTCTTGGCGCGTACTTTCCAAAATTAGTCGAGGCGGCACGCTTAGAAAAATTACATCAGCCGCAGGATGGTTACAAGCCTTTGACTCAAGTAAAATTTTTGCGTCAAGTGGTTACAAAGGATTCGCGTACTTCCCGCGTCATAATGTGGCAGTGCGCTGAAGAGTTGCCGGACGTTAAAGTTGAGTATGAATTAATCGGCGCAGGCGGCGCGTACTTCTGCGCGGCGAATTTTGAAATTGTCGAGCAGGACGACGCTACTGTTTACATTTACACCTGCACGCTGGAAAATCTCAAGCCCGAAAGTCTCTACCGATTCAGAGTCATTTCAAATGACGCGGCGATTAGCTGGCAAAATCTTCGTACCGCAGGCTACGGAAATTTTCAAATGCTTATTTTCAGTGATTCGCAGTGCGTCAACTACGAAGTTTGGCAAAATGTTGCCGATACCGCAGTAAAAAATTTTCCCGACGCCGAGCTTGTCACGGTGGTAGGTGATTTGGTTGACAACGGTCAAGCCGCGTACCAATGGCGTGCGTGGCACCTTGCCGCCGCGCAGGTTTTGTCCGAAAGAATTTTTGCGCCGGTTATGGGAAATCATGAGTGTTACGATTTAAACTGGCTTAACTGTCTGCCGGAAGGTTATCTTCACCAATTTAAATTGCCGTCGAACGGTATAAAAAATTTCGGCGGCTATTTTTATTCATTCGACTACGGCGTTGCACATTTTTTTGTTTTGAATACGCAGTTTTGGGAATTGGATATGTTCAAGCCGCAACTGCGCGATTTGCAAAATTCATGGTTTCGGCGTGACGCGGCTAATACCAATCGCGCTTGGAAAATCGTTTTAATGCACAAAGACATTTACGACTACGCGGCGGGGACTTTCAACGACATTGCGGAAATTTTTATGCCGCTGTTTGATGAATTGGAAATTGACGTGGTTTTCACCGGTCACCTCCACACGTACAGAAATCGCGGCAAAATTTTCGCGCAAAAAAAATCGCCGCACGGTACGACTTACATTCTGTGCGGCAGATCCGGCGACCAAAAGTATGTTGAAAAAAATTCGCCCATTGACGACGTGACGGCGCCGAATTTAAATACCGAGCCTGAATCTTACATCACGCTGGACGTCAGCGTTGAAAGTTTGTCACTTACTTGCAGAACGGTTGACGGTCAAATTTTTGACAAGTTCATTTTGAAAAAATAATTATTTGAATCAGTTCACTTCACCATAAACTTTTGCATTAAAAATCCCAAAACCGCCGTAATGGTCAATACGTCCGTGCCGTTTAAAATAATGTAGCCCCATATTTCTACCGGCGTTCTCTCCAAAATTTGGCTTTGCGACGCGATAAATATTCCTTGATTAATTGTATTAGTAATGTGACTAAAAATATTTATTCCATGCATTTGAAAAGTACCTTGTGCAACTATGCTGAAACTGCCGACGCCGTAATAAGTGATAAACTCCAACGTTGTCACCATAATCATACCGATTAAAACTATTTTCTCCCGTGACAAATCGCGTTCAATAAATCGGCTTACGGTAACAATGCAGCTGACATAAGAAATCAGCGTGACGCCGTAGCCGTAAATCCAAATATCGTCTTGAAATAAATTGTGCGTGTAAAAAGTGTCGAATACCAACGCTCCCGCGCAGTAAAACATAAAAATGACGGCGTAGGTAAAGCCGAAAATTTCAAGCGGGAAGTCTTTGTTGTCCATATCTTTCGGCGGCGAAAAAATTAAAATCAAGAGGAAAAACATTATCGCCGCCAAAATATCTTCAATGACATCAAAAACTTCAAGCGGAAGTTGCAACATCGGCAGGACGATAAGCGCCGCTATAATTGCGACTATGCTTTTTATTTTTTTGGGATTGGTTGAATTTAATTTTTTAGCGTAGGCATAAAAATTCACAAAGTCATTTTGAATCGCTTGAATCAGATCTTCAGGCGAAAATTTTTTTTGCAAAATATGATAAACGAAACGCAGAATGAGGAATATCAGCCCCATTACAAAATATCCGAGTATCCATCTATTCATAAGTTTACTACCGGTTAAAGTGAGAAGTTTAAAATTTTACATTGGTTTAAAAATTTACATTGAAATCAATCTGCCGGCGCCGAGCAGGTACAAATATTTTTCTGAAATCTTTATCGCCGTCAACGTCTCAACCGCCTGCACGTAAAGCCGAATCTGCTCTTTGTATTCGCGGCGGAAGTGTTCGTCGTCATTATCACGGTCAGTCTTGTAGTCAAGCAAAATCCACTTGCCGGTAGCCGAATCTTTGAACAGCAAGTCGATAATGCCTTGCACAAAAATTTTTTCTCCCGCCGCGTTACGGAAATTTTCACCGGCGTTAATCGTACCGGCGTCAATGTTTTGGTTAAAAGGCAGTTCGCGGTAAATTTCGGCGGCATTGATAAGGCGTTGACCGATTGAGCTTGCAAAAAACTTTTCAATGTTGCCTACGCGCTTTTTGACGGCGGCGCCCTGTTCGTCGGTGAAAATCTGCGCGGAAATCATTTTGTCAATCTGCGCGGCAATGTCGGCAGAATCAAGCGTGCCTGTTAAATTTAAATGTTGCATGACGCTGTGCATGAGCGTACCAAATTCAGCGGCGGAAATGTCGGTCTTCTGCATAAAGTCGGGACGCCGATAAAGCCGCGCAGTGTCAAATTTCTTCTTGCTGATTTTGGAAAGGGACGCGACCATTTCAGTTTCGTATTCGGCAATGCGGCGTTTGAGTTCCGTGACAGAAAGTTTAGCGGGAATTGTGGCAAGCGGCGAATCTTCGGCAACTTCCGGCGCCGTAACGTCTTTTTTAGTTTCAGCGTCTTTTTTAGTTTCAGCAACCGGCAATTCTTCAGCGCCGACTTTAATTTCGGTTTTGGCAAGCGTTTGAAATTTTGTAACCTGCTTAACCGTCTCCAACGTCATTAAAAGCCAATCCATAGGGCGTTCGGCGTCTTGAAGTGTTGCGGCGGGAATCTTTTCATCAGCCGAAATATTTTTGTACTTGTAAAGCGCCTTGTCATTTTTCACCGTGCCGATAAGAATCAATTTTTCCCTTGCACGCGTGAAGGCAACGTACAAAATCCTAAGCTCCTCCGCTAATGCCTCGTCCTTAATCTTACGCGAAATAATTTTTCTTACAAAAGGTTCGACGCGCGTTAAGCCGAGCGGACTTTCATTAGCGCCGTAAATGCCTACGCCCAAATCTTTGTGCGTTAAAACGGTTGAACGTGTATCTTGAAAATTAAATTTCTTGCCTAACTGCGCCACGAAAACTACGGGAAATTCCAGCCCCTTGCTTTTATGAATTGTCATAACGCGGACGACGTCTTCATTTTCACCGAGTGTACGCGCGGCGGCAAGATCGTTTTCAAGTTCGCGAATCTTTTTTATAAACTGAATGAAACGTGACAAGCCGCGAAAGGCAGTTGATTCAAATTCGGCGGCGCGGTCAATCAGCATACGCAAATTAGCCTGCGCGACGCGACCGTCAATCTTCGTGCCGAAATAATCATAGTAACCGGTTTCACGATAAATTTTACTCAACAACTCCGGTACGCCAACTTGACGTGAAGTTTCACGCCAATCTTTCAGCTTATTCAAAAATTCACGGCAACGCGCAGAAAGTTCATCGTCGGCATAAAAATTTTCAACCAGCGTGTATAAATCCGCAGTCTTGTCACTAAGCCGAAGTGTCGCCAAATCCTGCTCTGAAAAGCCGCCAATGGGACTGAGCATAACTGCGGCAAGGGGAATGTCCTGCCGCGCATTGTCCAAAATACTCAAAAGACTGAGCGTCGTCAAAATTTCCGGTGCACGAAAGTACCCGCTGTCATCAGCCGCGTACGCCGGAATTTTATTTTTCTGCAACACGTCGACAATTTTAGACGCCCTGCCGCTGATCGCGCGAATCAAAATCACAACGTCTTTAAACGTCATCGGTCTGTATTTATCGCCGTCCCAAACTTTTTTCTCCGCCTTAATCATAGCGTTAATTTTGTCGGCAATAACTTGAATTTCCAATTCCAACTCGTCCAACTCATCGGCACTCGGCGCAGTGTCTTTACCCCGCGAATCGTCCGCAGTGTCATCATCAGATTTTTCAGCGGTATTGTCGCTGTTAATGATATAAAATTCCGCCGGCTCATCAAAAGTATTTGCAGCGGCAGGATAATTAGCGTGAAAGTTAAGTTCGGCGTCAGTGTTGTATTCAATCTCCATAGCGGCTTTAGTCATAACGCGGCGGAAAAACGCATTCACGGCGTCAACAACCTGCCTGCGCGAACGGAAATTGGCGGAAAGGTCAATGCGCTCACTTTCATCAGACTTTGGGTACGCGTCGTACTTGTGCATAAAAATTTCGGGATCTGCGTTGCGAAAACGATAGATTGACTGTTTCACGTCACCTACCGCGAAAAAGTTTCGCTCGCCTAAAATTTTGCTGATAATTTCTTCCTGCACGCCGTTGGTGTCTTGATACTCGTCAACCATAATGACTTGAAATTTTTGGCGGTAACTTTCGGCTGTCGCGCTGTCGGCGTTGAAAATTTCCAGCGCAAGGTGTTCCATGTCGTCAAAGTCAATAATTCCGCGTTCACGTTTTGCGGCACTGAAAGCCCTGCCAAATTCTATCGTGACGTCGGAAAGTTTGCGCACCGATTCAGTCAAGCCGGTTATCTGCGCAAAAATGTCCGCACGTTTCATGTAAACCAATTCGCGCAGTTTATTAATGGCGTCTTTGTAATCGTCGCGAACCTCTTTGAATTTTACCTTAAGTATTTTTAAATCGGCGGGCAGTTTGCTGACTCGCGTATAAACTTCAAACTTCGCCTGTATGTCGCAAAGTTTGTCCCAATCGTCCAACCTTTCGCGCAGGGCGTCAACAATTTTGTAATCGCGTTCAAAGGTCTGAATGACGGTTTCCCAATTTTTTTTGTAAGTCGCCAAATCTTTCGGCTTGGCACCGGCTTCAACTACAACCTGCGCGGCGGCAGTCTTTTTAATTTCGGCGCACTTTTTCAGCACGTCTTCAACAATATGCTTGGAACGTTTCAGCGCAAAATTTATCAAGAAGTCAAACCAATTCTGCCCGTTCTCAATCTGCGCGGCATCGGGATTTTCATAAAACGTGACGATAGATTTAAGCCACTGTTCGGGATAAGGGCGGCTCTGCGAAAAATCGTACAGATTAAAAATTATGTCGTACAAATTTTTATCGCCGTAGACATTGCCGTCAAAATCATCGGCAAATTGCGCAAAGGCGGCGTCATCGGCGTATTTATCTTCAAAAAGTTTTTCAATGACTTCCTGCTTTAAAATGTTAAGCTCCTGTTCACCGGCTTCACGGAATTTCGGATCAAAATTTATCTTTGAAAAATTTCGGCGTAACACGGAAAGGCAGAAGGCGTGAAAAGTCATAATGGACGCGCCGCTTAAAAGAATGGACTGCCGCTCAAGGCGCCATAACTTTTCTGAATCGGTTTCAATGCTCATACGTTCAAAAATTTTTTTATGAATACGCGACCGCATTTCCTGCGCGGCGGGATTGGTGAAAGTCACGATAAGCATTTTGTCGACGTCCAAATTATCTTCAAGCACCATTTGAATAATGCGTTCGACAAGCACGGCGGTTTTGCCGGAGCCTGCCGCCGCCGCCACGAGTAAATTTTTGTCCCTGCTTTCAATAGCCGATTGTTGCTGATTCGTCCATTGCATAAATTTTTCCTCCGAAACATTTTTGAGTATTATACCAAATTTTGTTTCAAGCGCAAAAAAATACGGCTTTTACGCCGCTTTTCGATAAATTTTTTTCGCTTTGAAATATTTTTAATAGCTTTGAAATATTTTTAATAAAAACCGATTCGCCCGTACTTTCCAAAGTTAAACGCATGCACATTTTCAAAATCGGACATCATCATTACGCCGACCGAGCCGCTTGTAATGCCGCAAACAAAACAGTTACACGTCGAGGCAATTACCATTTGCGTCAAGTAGTCTTTGCCCAAAAGGTAG
>JAFTEG010000291.1 GCA_017453765.1 Selenomonadaceae bacterium | reverse complement strand
ACCTACCGTGCGCAAAGTTACGAGTCTATCGGCATTAACGTTCAAAATGACGGCACTTTGGCGGTAGATCAAGAAAAGCTTGCACGTGCTATAGTTGACAATCCCGAAAGAGTGTCTAACGTTTTAGGCGACGGCGGCTTGGCTGATAAGGCGGAAAGTCACGTAAACGTTGCAAACAGTCAACGCAGTCAGCTTTTCCCCAGCGCTCAGTCTATGTTCGGGCAAGAGCTTTCCACTGCGTCATTCTATACCAGCGGCGCTTTCTTAAGTATGAATTCTTTCTCAAATCTCGGCAACCTTGTCAATATGATGTTCTAAAAAATTCCTGCATAAATGTATCGGCGTTTCGGTAACGCAAATACAAATTTCTTTCAATCGGCGAAAAATTTCTTTCGTCGTTTTTTTTTTAAGTTTTTGTAGCGGATAAAATTTAAAATGGAGATGATGACTTTGAAAAAATTTTTACTGCCTGTAATAATTTCAGCGCTAATGCTTTTACTGCCTGCCGTCACCTTCGCCGCAGATATGCCGGACATTCGCGAACTTGATTCAAACATAACGCTTGAAGATGACGCAGGTAATGAAGGTTTGGACGACCTTGAAACCGGTTGTCGCACTTACGTTTACAAGGCGCCAATCGGCAAGGAGGCTTTTTTTGCCGCGCAATATACCAACAGACTTTTGAAAACCGGTAAATTTCAAATTCTAAGCCACTACACGGAAAAGGACAGCAACGCTACCAACTGGGATATAATTCACCTTAACTACGTCGGCGGCGGTAAGAAAGTTGCAAAGTTTTATCACACCGGCGCTGAAAATTCCTGCAACGTCGACCTTCACAGCACAATCGGCGAAGGCTACGTATTTATCACCATTGCGACGGGTTTAACTTACGGCTATGAAAAAACCGTTTCGCCTGCCGTTCCCGTAGCTCCTGCACCTACGCCGCCTTCAACTCCAACGCCTTCACCTTCAACTCCTACACCTCAACCGGCGGTAAGTCAACCTGCGCGGACAAATGCAAATGAAGTGCCGGACTTTCTGACAATCGGCAGTAATAGTTTAACTTTTCGCAAGTCACAAACTAACAGCGACGGCACGCTTTCAATTTTTTATGACGGACGTTTAAATAACGATCTGCGCGAAGATTTTATCGGCAAGTACTCAAATCTTTTGAAACAGTACGGCTTTAACTTCATAGACTACAACAAGACGAAATTTAACAGTAAGCACCTGCAAAAAATTCGCAGCAGTGAGACGTGGATTTTTCAAAACGGCAGCTACGGTCAAGTCAAGTTGAAGCGCGTTCGTGACAGCGAAAAAGGCACGGTGGCATTTACCGTCACGATAACCACAGACCTTTCCTACGCCGCCAATTATGTAAATCCGCGCAGAAATGTGGCTCAAGGCAGCGGTCAAGGTTGCGTGGCGTGTCACGGTAGCGGCAGATGTAATGAATGCGGCGGCAACAGATATGTATACAAATGGGACGGCGTTACCGGCATTAATCGCTATGAACAGTGCGGACATTGCTTCGGTAGCGGTAATTGTCCCGATTGCGGCGGCGACGGCGTGCTTTAATGCAAAAAAAATAAGCGCTGATTCTGCGTTAGAAACAGCGCGTCAACTAAAATTTTTATTCGGCGGAAAAATCTTTCGTCGATTTTTTTTGTTCAAATTAATCTCGGCTCAAAGCCAAATTAATTTCAGTTCAATGTTTGAATTTGTAGAAAAGCCAAATCGCGCCAATCCAAAACGGCATTAAAATTACCGCCAACCGCATTTCCGACATCGTGAACATTAAGCAGATTACGCCCGCCAAAAATATCAGACACAAATAATTTGTGAAGGGGTAGAGGATTGACGGGAATTTTGTTTTCTGCCCGATTGCCGCGCAGTGATGACGGAATTTTAAGTGCGTCAAAATTATCAGCGCCCACGTCACGACAATGGCGCCGATTACGATTGACATTAGGTACATGAAAATTTTGCCGGGAAAAAGGTAATTCAGCACGACGGCGATTAAAGTCATTCCTGCCGAAATTAAAATGCCGTTCATCGGAACTTTGCGGCTTGTAAGTTTTGAAAAAAATTTCGGCGCGTTGGACGTTTCCGCCATACCGAAAAGCATTCGCGATTCACTGTAAATTGCCGAGTTGAAAACTGAAATTGCCGCTGACAGTACGACGAAATTTAAAATATGCGCGGCGGCGGGTATGCCGAGATTTTCAAAAATCTGCACGAAGGGACTTGCTTCGACGCCGACTTCATTCCACGCCCATAAACTCATCAGCACTATCATTGTGCCGACGTAAAAAATTAAAATGCGGTAGATAACTTGATTAATCGCGCGCGGTATTGTCTTGTCAGGATTTTCAGCCTCACCCGCCGTGATACCGATTAACTCAATGCCGCCGAAACTGAAAAGTACAGACACCGTAGCAAGTAGCATTCCCCACACGCCGTTGGGAAAAAAGCCGCCGTGTATCCAAAGGTGGCTGAAATTGTCCGGAAAAGGTTTTACGTCCGTGAAAATTAGGTACGCGCCGAAAACTATCATAAAAATTATTGCGGAAATTTTTATAAGCGCCATCCAAAATTCAATTTCGCCGTACGCGCTGACCGTCACCAAATTTATCGCCGTGATTATTAAAAGGCAGATAAACGCACCTACCCATTGCGGCAAGTCGGGAAACCAGTACGAAAGGTAAATGCCTACCGCCGTAAGCTCCGCCATACTCATCACGACGTACAAAAACCAATAATTCCAGCCGGATAAAAAGCCTGCAAAGTCACACCAATACCTGCTGGCGTAGTAGCTGAATGAACCGGACACCGGCTCTTCAACCGACATTTCGCCCAGCATTCTGACAATAAAAAAAATTATTATGCCGCCGAGCAGGTAACTTAAAATTACGGCGGGACCTGCCATTGCTATCGTTGAAGTGGAGCCGTAGAAAAGCCCTGTGCCGACAGCCGTACCAAGCGCGATCATCTGCAGGTGCCGATTTTTCAGACCGCGCTTTAACTTACTTTTATCTTCGTTTTCAATCATACCAAAAATTTTTCCCTCCACCTAAAACCTAATCCCTAGCCCCTAGCCCCTAATCCCTAGCCTTAGGCATACGTACAACCGCCGCCATTTCACGCGCCTTTTCATACATTTCCGGCGAATCCTTCTTTGCAGTTCGTGACGAAACTATTTTTTGAAAAAGTTTTGTCGCCTTATTCGTGTCATCAAGATAATAATAATTCACGCCGAGCATGTACGCGGCAAAATCCTCAGTCAGCTTGCCGACGGGATAGTTTTCATCTTTCAGTGACTGCTCCAAAAGTTCAACGATTTTTTGTATATACAGTAATTCCTGCGGCTCATCGTCTTCAATGCGGCAAATCCACGCCATTTTTTGATACAACAGCGCTTCAATGAGTTTGGACTGTTCAAACATTTTGCTGAATTGAATTGCCATATCGTAAAGCATCAGCGCTTCTTCTTTGTCGCGTTGCTCGGTGAACGGCGTTCGGAAGTCATTTTCCTCAAGAAAAGCTTTAAGCGGTCGGCGAACGCGCTCTGAAGGCTTTTCCAAAAATCTCGACATATCAGCCGCGTAGCCGCAACTTTCACATACCCAAACCGAATAAAGGTACTGATTCACGCCTTGCCGGTGAACGCAGAAATCATAATCGGTGTCTTCAATGCCGACTTGCGGCTTTATCATGGTGACGCGCGTTTTTTGACCGCATATGGGACAAGGCTTTTTAAGCACTGCCGCTATCATATCGAAAGGCAATTCAACCGCCCCGCCGCCGCCGTCTACGCCGCTGCCTTCCGCCTTGCTTTTCAAAAGTTCCAGCTTACTGCTAAGCAAAGTTTTAAGGTTGGGACTTTCCTCCGCCTCGTCTTGATCTGTGCTTTCATAGGAGATTTCATTTTTCAGTGCAACGTTGCCTTGTGTTGGCGCTGAGGTCTGCGCGGTATTCCCTGCCATACGGTTAGTGATTCTGTTTCGTATTTGTTCGCGCAGAGACATTGAACTCTGTGCCGCGTTTGAAACAATTTTCTGCGCGTCGCCGGGTTTACCGCCGCGTCGTACGATTTCAAAAATTTCTTTGCAAATGTCAGCCTCGTGCAGAAGTTTTAGAAATTCGACTTTGGCAGGAAATTGAGACGCCGTAGCGGGGACAGTTAAAGGAAACGGCTTGCCGCCGTGCCGTATTATTTCAAAAATTTCTTTGCAAATATCGGCGTCACGCAGGAAGATAAGAAATTCATTTTTCAGCAAGACCGTACCCCTTTTTGTAAAGACAGAGTTGATTCGTTTTAAGTTTAATTTAAGTGCCGCAGTTTAAGTTTAATTTTAATACAGCATTTTTTCATTCTAATTAAAAGAAATTTCGACGCGTTTAAATTTTACCCTGCAGTTAAGCGCAAAAAAAATACCGGCTGGTATCGATTAGCCGATAGCCGGTAGATAATAGCTTGTATCCGTTAATTGTCAGTCTTTAATTTTTAATTCTACATTCTTAATTCTTAATCCTTAATCCTTAATCCTTAATTAAATTTTACGCGGTAGCAACAGCGGCGGCTCCTGCAAGTTCCTGCATACGCGTATCACACCGGTGCATAAGTTCATTGTAAGTCTGTTGAGTAATGTCGGGCATTTGTGCCGTACCGGTAGCGCCCTGCCAAACTTGACCCGCCTGCGCAAAACCTTCTTCAACGGCGGCACGCATTTCGGCAAGTTTTTCGGGATCGTTACCTGCTATCGTGCTGGCAAGATCAAACAATCTCGTTGCAACTGCATCAACGGACCATGCGCCGCCTTCACTTACAGCCTTTTTCGCATCTTCGGGATTGGTAGCAACTTCCGGCAGAGCGAATTTAGCCGCGTCAATCTTCACGCCGCCGAAATTCAAAATTCCCGTGCCACTGTCGAGCCAGCCTTGCAGTTTGTTGTTGGAATCGGACAGCGCTTGAATCATGACGTTAATCATTGTTTCTTCGTTAGCTTTGATTGAATCTTTCATCGCTTGAATCGTGTCGGTGTCCAAGCCTTTAGTTTTAACTTCTGTCGCAGTTTCTTCAGTCGAAGTCACCGCAGTTTTGGCAGCCGCTTGAGCCTCTTTCGCCGCGTCAGAAATTGCCACTTCGTAGGCGTTGCCGACATTAGCCGTGCTTGACGAAGTATTCTGCGCGTTTTTTGAATAAGCCGCGTAGCCGTTTTGGTTTTGTACGGCGAAGTTATTAAATTGCGCCGTGCTTTGAGTTAAATTTACATCCATGTCAAAAACCGTTACTGAAAACTTATAAAAGGTTACATCAACCTTTATGTTTCATTCCTGTTTCATCGAATCCGCGTTCGCCTTAGCTACTAACGTTTGCTGTGACTCTCCACAGGCGTAAATTCCCCGCTAACGTACGGGTACACATTGCAAGTGTCTTTTACGTGACTTAAATGCAATTTCAGCAACGTTTATTCCTTTCGTAATATTCAGCAAAAATTTTGTAGTCTTTCTGTTCAACTCGTAAACCGTCATTGCTTGGTTCTCGCTCTTGTTTACGCCGGGTTTCGCGACAGTCCTCAATACTCCTCAAACCTGGACGGGTGGCTTTTCAGCACTCGGCGACCTCTGCCATGAACCTTATAACCGATTAATAAGGCTTTTATTTTATCACCTTCTTATAAATTTTTATAAATTTTCTTTAGCTGT
>JAFTEG010000290.1 GCA_017453765.1 Selenomonadaceae bacterium | reverse complement strand
GGCAGTAAGCATGAGCAGGTTGACATTCCCGCACGCGTTGTAAATGCCCGTGACGAAAGCAAAGACCTCGACCGTCAAGCTCTTACGCCCATTGCAAAACATTTCTTGGGCGTCAAGAAAGAATTGATTGAAGAATTTAGCTTGAAAGGCTACTTCGACGTAAATCCCAACGTGCTTGATTTCCAAATTCCCGGCGGCATGCTCTCCAACCTTACGAATCAGCTTAAAGAAGCCGGCATGGAAGATAAATATCAAGACCTTTTGGACGAAATGCCGAAAGTTCGCAAAGACGCAGGTTACCCGCCGCTTGTCACGCCGTCCAGTCAAATCGTCGGCACAATGGCTACTTACAACGTGGCTTATGGTCGCTACGTCGCCGCGCCGAAAGAATTTAAAGATTTGGTACGCGGCAAGTTCGGCAAGACGCCTGTACCGGTTGACAGAGACTTCATCATTAACACGCTGAAAATTCCTGCAGACCAAATTATTGACGATTGCTCGGTTGAAGACGCGAAGGCTGAAACGTTCGATCAGTTCAAAGCCGAACTCGTTGAAAAAGGTTTCCTCAATCCTACCGACGAAGACGTTTTGAGCTACGCACTCTTCCCGCAAGTTGCAGAGGAATTTTTCAAGAAACACTACAAGCCCATTACCGCCTACAAGAGATAATCTTTTCGCGCGTGAGACATAAGTAAAAATTTTCCCGTCGTATTTTTGTACGGCGGGACTTTTTTTAATTAAGAATTAAGAATTAAGAATGTAGAGGGTAGAATTTAGAATAAACCTTGAAATATAAAAAACGGTATTGTATAATTTTTGTCACATAAGTTTTCAATTATATTTTGTGTGGGAGGGATTTTTAATGATTTACACGGTAACATTTAATCCCGCGCTTGACTACATTGTCAGGCTGGATTCGTTTACTGCAGGAAAAATTAACCGCGTGAACTATGAACAGGTACTCGGCGGCGGCAAAGGTATCAACGTCTCCATAGTGCTTGGAAATTTGGGACATAAATCGACGGCGCTGGGTTTTCTTGCCGGCTTTACCGGTGAAGAGATTAAACGCCAACTTCGCACTTTCAGCGCGGCTGATGATTTCGTACAGCTCGACGAAGGCTTTTCGCGCATTAACGTAAAAGTTAAAGCCGATGTCGAAACTGAAATTAACGGTCAAGGTCCGAAAATCAGCGAAGAAAAACGCGACGAACTCTTTGCCAAACTTGCCAAACTCGGCGAAGGCGACACGTTAGTTTTGTCCGGCTCCATTCCCAAAACTCTTCCCGACGATATGTATGAAAAGACGCTTGAGCCTTTGCAAAATAAAGGCATTCGCATTGTCGTAGACGCGGAAAAAGGTCTCCTCCTCAAAGTTTTAAAATTCCATCCCTGGCTGATTAAACCCAACAATCACGAACTTGGCGATATGTTCGGCGTTAAGCTTACGTCCAATGAACAAATTGTAGAGTACGCCAAAAAGTTGCAGGAAAAAGGCGCGCGCAACGTTTTAATTTCAATGGCGGGCGACGGCGCAATTTTGCTGACGGAAGACGGCAAAGATTACTTTTCACCTGCGCCGAAGGGTACGCTTGTAAATTCAATCGGTGCCGGTGATTCAATGGTTGCAGGCTTTATAGCAGGCTACGAAGAATCAGGCGGCGATTACCTTAAGGCTTTCCACATTGGACTTGCTACCGGCTCGGCATCGGCATTTTCTGAAAATCTTGCCACTCGTCCCGAAGTTGAGGCGTTGTTAAAAACTCTCGAATAATCGGTAATTATCGAAAAGCTTGAATGTGCAGTGCGTAGTGAATAATTACGCATTACGCATTACGCATTACGCATTACCTTGAAGGTGATTACAGTGAAAATCATTAACTTTCTTTCAAAAAAATCCATAGCACTCGGCGTACACCCTGCGACAAAACTTGAAGCGATTGACATGCTGATAGATTTGCTGATGACGGCAGGCGCGATTAAAGACAGAGAAGCCGTACGTCGTGACGTTTTGGCGCGTGAAGCGCAGGGCTCCACCGGACTTTCTGACGGTTTGGCAACGCCGCATGCACAGAACGCCGCAGTTAAAAAGGCTTTTTTATCTTTGATAACCGTGCCGGAAGGCGTCAACTTCGATTCAGTCGACGGTGAACCTGCGCGGCTTATAGTGTTAATGGCGGCGCCGATTAAAGCCGGTGATGCCGCAATGACCGAAATGGGTCGTCTTGCCGTTATCTTAATGGACGAGGCTTTCCGCGAATCCTTAATCGCCGCGCAGTCAGCTGAAGAAGTCATAAAGATTATTGACGCTAAGGAAACTGAACGCAATAAATCTGAAATGCCGGAAAATCAAATTGCGGACGGCGCAAAAATCATTGCCGTTACCGCATGTCCTACCGGCATTTCGTCTTCATTCATGGCGCGTGAGTCTTTGAAAAACTGCGCGGCGAAATTGGGCGTCAACATTCGCGTTGAAGTTTACGGCGCGGCGGGCGTTTACCATTCATTGAGTGATGAGGAAATTCAAAATGCTGACGCCGTTATAATCGCGGCAAGTCGCAAAGTTCCAATGTCACGTTTCGACGGCAAGAAGGTGCTTGAAACCGCTGTCGGTACTGCAATTCGCAAGCCGGAGCAACTCTTTGAACGCCTTAAAGCCGGTCAAGCGCAGGTTTTTCATGCGACTGAAGATGATGAGCCTATCAGCACTAAAATTTTCAAAAAGATTAAAAGTATTTTCTCGTGACGTGCTAAGGCGTGTTGCATAAAAAATACAGTTGCAAATTACGTGAACGTTGCAATTATGGCGAGGCGCGCAAGGACGCGCGCCCCGTCCGCACCATGAGCGTGACGCGAATGTTGCGGACATGTTTCTTTTGTTACTTTTCTTTGCGCCAAAGAAAAGTAAATCCTAAAAAATCTTATCTATTTATTAATTTGAAAATCGAGAGTAATTCTCTTGATATATGCCGTTCAACGCGGCGAAAAGTTATTAACCAATATTTTTAAAAGGGGTGTTTTTCATGGTTAAGTATCTTCGTGTAATGGTCTTGGCGGCGGCAGTAATGCTTATCGCGCAGTCACAGGCATTCGCAGGGGCGCAGAATTTCGTACTCGTCAACAACACGGGCTCGACGATTTACAATCTTTACTGCAGCTCCGTGAACAGCGGCAATTGGGAAGAGGACATTCTCGGCGACACCGGCACTGTTGCGCCTGGCGAATCCGTCACCGTCAATTTTAATGCCTCACAAAGAGGACGCTACTGGGATTTGCGCTTGGTTTTCGACAACGGCGTTGACATTTACTGGGAAAACATTGACCTTTATTCAATCGGTACCATTACGGTAAACAGCGACGGTACGGCGAACTTTGAATAAGCTTTTAAAAATTTTTGGAAAGATAACGTAAAAGTGTACTAATCAATACTAATCAATAACATT
>JAFTEG010000289.1 GCA_017453765.1 Selenomonadaceae bacterium | reverse complement strand
TACCGCGTTATCGTTTTTCTTCAAGTAAATATCTGCGGCGTCGTCAATCGTCAAGTAGGTTGAATGAATCGGGTTACCAGCGGCGTCATTTGTGGCTTGATTCGCTTTATTTGCCGAGCCTGCCGTGTCTGAATAACCTGCATTTGTCGAAAACGCGGCTTGAACGGGTTCATTGGACGACACAAAATTTTCCTTCGCTTTGTTGACGAGATGACGAGCGCCCGCGATTGAAAGATATTTTGCCATTTCAGTTTCCTTTCCAAAAAGAAAAAGCGGCAAGAAATTTTATCTCACCGCCTTAACTTTATTTAATTTCAAGTCGCGTCATCTTCAGACGCCGTTAAAACGTTTATACATCCGAAATCCGTCAAATTTTCGCCGTCATATTTAAAAGCAGTCTTTTTTATGCCAAATACACGTCCAAATGACGTGCCCCACTTGTTCCCATAATCAAAGACATCCTCATACCATGTCGGATTAGCTCCTACAGCGAAAACTGCCGCTTGTGCGCCTAAAAAGAGTGCGTGCCCTACCTTAGTACCGCCGCTACCTGTTTCGGTTCTGATAACGCGGTTGCATTGATGAAGTACAACTCCGTCATAAATACCAAGCGCACCACTGAAAATTGGGTTCTTTTCGCCGCGAATGTTGGCGTATTGCTGGGCGGCTATCCATTTTTCGTCCGCTATCAAGTCGCGCGCTTGCCACTGATCCACGATCATAACGTAGGTATCCTTACCGTCGATTTTTACGGGCTTAACCATAGTATTTTCATCAGCAAGCGCAATGCGTTTAGCTTTACCAATCAGGCTTGTATCGAAAACATCAGACGCACCGATAGAATTTTCACTTGTAGCACTTCCGCCATAAACAATTCTGTCAGGTGTCGGGTCGGTCGAAAGTTCTGTGAAAATTTTCTTGTCAATGTAAGTAGCAAGCCAATCGGCAAGTCCTGCGCGGGCATCTCTACGCATATCAACTTGCGTTTTCTGTTCCGCCATTTTGCCTTTAAGCCTTACACCATTACGAATTTGGTCGATTGAAACAGCAAAATCCCGGTAGATTAATTGCTCCTCATTCCCCTCAAGTTCGTTGTCGCCTTCAATTCCTATACCTGTAAGCGGCATTAACAACGGAATTATGATTGTATCGCCGGCTTGTCTTGTAAGTTCTTCCTTAATTTGAATGATACTGCCGGGCGAATTGCCTGTGAATTTTTCAAAGAAAGATTTGCGAAAACCACTTTCCCACGTAATTTTTGCCCAAGCACGCATTAAAAGTTCAGGCGCGGTTTCAACTGCTGAAGTATCAGCAAAACGCTGAATATTAAATCTTAAGTCTTCCATTTATAATTTTCCTTTCTAAAGTCCGAGTAACTTTTTTTGATAAGCAAGCGGAATTTCCGACCACTTACGAGTTTGCAACATTTCTGCAAGTTGTGCTTGAGTTACGCCGCCGCTGTTTCCTGCAGTTCCGTTTAACTGATTCGTGCGCGGGAAATTTACTTTAGTTTGCGGAGTCGGCGCTTGTGCTTGCGGAATTGTTCCTCTGTTCGCAAATGACATTTCGGCGTTGGCAAAAAAATTCCGCAGAATCATCAAGTCGGCAGGTGTCGCCATATTCTGCGTTGCTCTTGAAAATGCGGACGTAATAACTTCCTTGTCAATCGGCGATTGTGCGTTAAAAAATTCGCCAGTCGCATATTGCTTTACCGCCTCAAAATTTTCAGCCGCCTGTTTCTGCGTAACGTAATTGTTATAATCGGTGACAGATTGATTCTGCAAATATTGCATTCGCTGAAGTTCCTGCTGTTGCGCAATGTGATTGGCGATAATGTCATTGTAAACCGACGCCTCCGAAAGTTTTCTTGCGTGATTCCACAAACTGATTTTCGGGTCGTCGTCTT
>JAFTEG010000288.1 GCA_017453765.1 Selenomonadaceae bacterium | reverse complement strand
CTCTGCCGAAAAATCCCAACAGTCCCACAAGACCGAGAAGACCGATTAAACTTGTAATTTCCATAAAAAAATTTCCTCCGTTAGTTAGTAGTTAGTAGTCTAAACCCTACTATTCAATGTCGCTTTTCTTTGGTTTTGGATCGATAGATCGATAGATCGATGGATCGATAGTGTTTAGCTACGAGCTATCGGCTATCATTCAATATCGCTTTTCTTTGTGAACGAAATATTACCCTGCGTAATTTTTTCGTCATTCAAATTTTTAAGTTCGACGTTGATATCCAAACTGCCGTCAATCTGCGCGGTGAATGTGACGTCGACTTTAACTTCACCCGCCTTTAAATTCGGCGGCAAGTTGTCAATTACCAGCGAATCAATTTGCTCAATGCCCTTGTCGTAGCCGTACTTTGCGGCGGGATAATTTTTAACGTCGCGTTCGTAGTAGTCAATCTCAAGCCTGCGCTGATTGTCGCGCGAAAGATAAAACGTCCTTTTCATAGTGCAAGGCAACGCGGCATCTTCCGGAATCAGCATTTGAAATTTTTCAAACTCCATACCTTCAGCGGCGGTAATGCCCATTTGCAACGTGGTGACAGGCTTGGTAAGTTTGTCCATTTCCGCGTAACGTCCGGCAAGAATCGTGGCGCCGCGTGAAATTAAAGTCGACACGTCGTCGCTGAAAACTATGTCGTGACTTTGAAGGCGCTCTTCCAAAGTTTTTTTGACAAGCGGAATGTTTGAACTGCCGCCCGCTAAGACAATGCGTTCAATTTTTTCAACGCCTTTTTCTTTCGCCGCTTGAATCGTCTTTAACGTAATTTCAACGGTGCGGTTAATCTCTTCGCCGATAAGCTCTTCCAACTCCGCGCGTGACAGCGTGAACTCAAAAGTTTCAGACTTGCCGTCGGGCAGGGCAATATTAAAAAATTCTTCGGCGTTTTCGTCTTCCGATAAATCCTCTTTGACAAGGTCAGCGGTACGCCAAATTTCACTCATATTCATTCGGTAATCGGCGGCGGAAATTTTGTGCAGCTCCTCATCAAAGTCATCTTCCGTCGCGGGGAAATCGGTTTCAAACTTTAAATTAACTGCGGCTAAAATTTTGTCGGCGATTTTTTTCGTCAGCACGTTGCCGCCTAAATGTTTGTCGCCGCCGGTCGTAATTTCTTCAAAGGCGCCGTGATTTTTTTGTATCACCGAAACATCGAAGGTACCGCCGCCGAAATCGTAGACCAAAATAATTTCGTCCGCGTCATTGCCGCGCGAATTTTCATAAGCAACGGCAGCGGCAGTCGGTTCAGCGGCAAGTTTAATATTTTCCAGCCCCGCGTCATTGGCGGCATTTTTAACCGCGCCTTTTTCAGTCGAGCTGAAATTCGCCGGCACCGTGATAACTGCGCGGTCAATGCAACCTGTCGCCGCGCCAAATTCTTTTACCAGCTTGCTTTCAATGCCTTGAACGATTTTGTTCAAAAAAAGTTTAGCCGCGTCACGTGCGCGAAGAGAAATTATTTCGCCGCTTTCGGCAGAAATTTCATGGCGCTGTGAATCGCCTATTGACGTTTTAAAATTTTCAACGCCTGCCGCAGGGTTTTGCGCCAAAAGTTTTTTCGCCGTACTGCCGATAAAATATTCTTCGGACGTGCGGAAGTAAATCACAGAAGGAATAATTTCGCTTTTGTCGTAACGCAGAGCGCGAATCCTGCCGCTTTTGTTCACGTATGAAACAACCGTGTTTGTCGTACCAAAATCAATTCCAATTTCTTTTCCCATATATTTATCTTTCTCCTAAATTATAGCTTGAAGCTTAGAGAGACTAACCCCTAGCCCCTAAATCCTAGCCCCTATTCCCTAATCTCCGCTTGAACTTCAACAATTCGCCCTTCGCCGAGTGAACCGTTCGCCGCCTTGAATGCAAAATCAAAAATCCGCAACAAATTCTCTACGTCTTCATCAGGCGCGCCAATTTCAATCGAATCGGTTATGTATTCAAAAAGCATTTCCAAATGCCCCTTCTGCAAAAGACTTGCCATAAAAAGCGTGGGCGTTGCGCCGTCGCCGAAAATGTCGCGCAGTGTAAATTTTAATTCGTCCGGCAAATTTCGGTAGGATTGATACGCCTTTTCCAACTCCAAATAATTTTCCGCAAAATAATTCAGCCGCGCAGTTTTTTCGGCAAGCAGGCGTTTCTTTTCTTCCAATGACTCCAACAGCTCTTCAATCTGAACACGCGCCGCCTTCAATTTTTCTTCGCGCCGCTCCACTTCGTCAAACTGCCTTTCAAGGTCGCCGGACAAATCGGAATTTTGCCGCAGTAAATCTATCACTTCAAAATTTTTGTTGGAAATTTCCTTTTCAAGTTGCGAACGAACACTTTGCAATTTTTCAATGGAGCCGTTTGCCTCGTCAAGCTGAGTCTGCGTCTTGTCCAATTCTTTTTTGGAAATGCAATCGTCCATATTGAAAAATAATTTTTTTAAGTCGAAGAGATTATTTCTTATGACGGCGAGGACACGCTCTGAAAATTCTTTATCGTTCAAAGTTGCACCTCCCAAAAATATGCTGATTATTAAACTAAAAAAATTGCTTGCTATTTAAATTTAAAAAATTGCTTGCCATTAAACTTAAAAAAAATTCGCTTAAAAAATTTTTTTACCTGCAAAAATTTATCTGATTGTAGCACAAATTAAAAATTCCCCGATATAATCGAGGGAAAATTTTTTTATGAATCATACTTAAATTAGTCCAAACGAATTAACGTTTCATACGAATCACGGTAATTTTGGGTTCGGCGCCGTGATTAAGCTCCATAATCATAAATGAGCCGCGTTGGTCGTCACGGGGACGCGCCGCACTGCCGGGATTTAAAATTAACGGCGGTCCGGTAATGTATTCCACAACGTGAGTGTGACCGAAAACCGCAATGTCAGCGCCCTGCGACTCCGCCGCCTCCATAATATATTCCTGCGTGTAGCGTACGCCGTAATTATGTCCGTGCGTTATGAAAATTTTGTGTTCGGCAACTTCCACCAGCCTTTCATATTTAGTGCCGCTTGTTGGCCAATCGCAATTTCCGGCAACGCCGTAGACGGGAACATCTACAAGGGACTGTAAATATTCGGCGTCCGGCGTACAATCGCCCATATGCAACCACATATCCATTTTGGGCGCAATGCTTAGCGCTTGGTCTATTGACGTCCAATTTCCGTGTGTGTCGCTGATTAATCCGATATACACGTTATCACCACCTTTTAATTAGGGATTAGGGATTAGGAAAGAGGGGCTAGGGGGTAGCTTTGAGTTTTTCACTATCCACTATTTACTACTCACCAATCTTTGTCACTCTGCCAAAATTCGCCGGTCAAAACATTTACGCAGGAACAATAGCCGTGCAACTTTTTACAGCGCGTGTCCACCATTAAAATATTTTTGTCCGGAACTTTCACCGGTACGGTACAATCTTTGCCGTAAACAGTTTGCACAGGTCTATGCCCTATCACAACTATTTTGTCGCCGTCATATTCTTTGTAAAATTCTTTGTTATACATAAGCGAAAATTCGTCCTGCGCGTTAAGCGGCATATTTTCATTAATTCCCGCGTGAGAAAAGACAAACTTCTTGCCGTCAATCGTCAATGTAAAATACCATTTCAAATTCGACATAAAGTCGTAAACCTTTTGATTGAACTGCGGTAGATTGTGAACCTTTAAGCCCTCTGCAAACGCCCATTTCTTGTCGGGATTTTCTTTTAAATTTCCGTCGTCCGTAAAACAATCTTTCAGCGCTTCTCGCTCCATATTGCCGCTTAACATAATGAAGTTGGGATTTTCCTGTTGCTTAATGAGCCATTGCAAAGTTTTTAAATCTTCGCCGACCTTATCGCCTTGCACGTAGTCGCCCAGAAAAATTACCAAGTCATTGTCCGTCACTTCAACCTTTTGGTACATTGACATAAAGCGCGTGTAATTTCCGTGAATGTCGCCGATAACAAGGACGCGGCTGTAATTTCTGCCGTTGTACTCAATCGGTATGTCGTCTATTTGCAACGTTGACCAATCTTTTACAAAATTGCCGTCCGCCGCATCTTCGGTAAAGCCGCAACCTGTATCAATGCCGATAAGTCCGACGCTGATTAACGTGGCGCCTGCAAATTTCACAAATTTTCTTCGCGTCAAATTCATTTTAAAATCTCTTTTAACTTAGGCAAAATTTTTCTTAGCGCTTCGCCGCGATGACTTATCGCATCTTTTTCAGCCGGCGTAAGCTCCGCCATTGTCTTTGTATCGGTTATGTAAAAGTAGGGATCGTAGCCGAAACCGCCGTTGCCTTTTGGAAAAGTTTTAATCGTGCCGTCAATTTTGCCGTCCGCAGAAATTTCAGTGTCAGCGTCAATAAAAACCAATGCGCAACGATAATCCGCAGGTGACTCAGTGACGCCGATTTTTTTCAACTCGGCTAAAAGTTTTTCATTGTTAGTAGCGTCGTCAGCGTGATAACCGGCAAAACGCGCAGATTTTACGCCGGGCGCACCGTGCAAGGCGGCAACTTCCAAACCGGAATCGTCGGCAAGGCATGCAAGTCCCGTCAGCTTGTTAAAAAATTTTGCCTTAATACGCGCATTTTCTTCAAAAGTAGACCCGTCCTCCACCGCGTCCGGCAAATTCTCAAAGTCCGTCAAACATAAAATTTCCGCGTGTAATTCTGAAAATGCCGCCTTAATTTCTTTCAGCTTACCGATATTTCTTGTAGCAATTAAAATTTTTTTCACTGTGCTAACTCCTACTAACTAATATTAAGCTACTTGACCGACACGCCACACCAATTCTTTCAGCGCATCTTTTTGTATGTCGAAAAGTTCATCAATGCCTTTTTCCGCCAAATCCAAAACGTCATTCAAATCTGCGCGGGAGAAAGATTTTTTTTCGCCGGTAATTTGAATTTCGACAAACTCACCTGCGCCGGTTTTCACAACGTTACAATCGGCAAGCGTCTCGTAATCTTCAGAGTAGTTTAAATCTAAAAGTTTATCGCCGGAAGGTGAAATACCCGCCGAAATTGCCGCGACAAAATCTTTCACGGGGAAAACGTTACCTTGTTCATAAATCGTGTTACAAGCCTCGACAAGCGCCACGAATGCGCCGGTT